>CALYOL010000166.1 GCA_945231345.1 uncultured Porphyromonadaceae bacterium | reverse complement strand
AAGGCATTCTGCAAGGAGAAAAACCTTGTGATGGACATATATGTTGCTCCCGGCATGGAGCGGCTCATAGAAATGCTTGACTCCGGGGAAATAGACATCGCTGCATACGAAATCCCAATCACAGCAGAATACAAGCGCAGCGTATATGCCTGCGGGCCTGTAAGCATGAATTCACAGGTACTTGTTCAGCCAGCAAAAGACAGGGCAGAGCGAATTACAGACGTGACGCAACTCGTAGGTAAAGACGTGTATGTAGAGAGAAATTCCAAATATCAGTATCGGCTTGAGAACCTCAATGAGGAGCTGGGTGGAGGGATAAATATCCATGCAGTAAACCGCGACACACTAATCACAGAAGACCTAATACAAATGGTGTCAGACGGAACGATTCCGCTAACCGTAGTGGACTCAGACATCGCTCGCATAAACAAGACATACTACAAAAATCTTGACATTACACTGGAAGTCAGTTTTCCACAGCGCTCAGCGTGGGGTGTAAACAATATCAATTCATGGCTTGGCGACTCCGTAAATGCCTGGCTCAAGCAAGATGAAAACCGGCAGCAATACGCATGGCTGCTGAAGCGATATTTTGAACTTGCAAAAAATGAAACAATAGGCTATTCACCTGACCTCTCAAAAGGTCACATCTCGCCGTATGACAATCTGTTTAAGCACTATGCCAAGAAGATAGACTGGGACTGGCGACTGATAGCGTCACAGGGTTATGTTGAAAGCCGATTCGACACGACTGTAGTATCGTGGGTTGGCGCAAGGGGGATAATGCAAGTTATGCCCTCCACAGCACGCGCACTTGGCTTTGACCCTAACCATATCGTAGAGCCGGAGCCGAACATAAGCATAGCAGTGGATATACTTAGTCTCCTTGAAAAATCATTCGCCTCACGCGTACAAGACCCCGTGGAACGAAAGAAATTTATAGTAGCAGCATACAATTCCGGTGCAGCGCACATCTACGACGCAATGGCTATAGCAAAAAAAATCGGTAAAAATCCATCTATTTGGGAGAACAATGTAGCCGATGCGTTGTTGTTAAAAGCAAACCCCGACTTCTATAACGACACCACGGTGTGCCGCTATGGATACTTCCGCGGCAGGCAGACATGCACATACGTCAAGGAAGTATATGCCGTATATGAGAAATGTAAAAACAAAATTCCATTATAATCCTAAAATACTACAATTATGAAAAAGGTTTATTTAAAAGTAGCGACAATCCTCCTCGTCGCAGCATCACTTACCTGCAGCTCATGCATTGGTAGTTTTTCACTGTCAAACAAACTTCTGAGCTGGAACCAGACAGTAGGCAGCAAATTTGTGAACGAACTTGTGTTCTTCGCATTCTGGATTGTACCGGTATATGAAGTATCAGTACTTGCAGACGTTCTCGTACTTAACTCAATTGAATTCTGGAGCGGCGATAACCCTGTAGCAAAGGGCAAGAAAGTAGTAGAAGGCAACGATGGCAAATACCTCGTGGAATGTGATGGCAAAGGCTACACAATCACGTCTATGAACGACCAGAGCAGCGTACGCCTTGACTTCAACGTAGATACTCAGACATGGAGCGTGCTCTCAGACGGCAAGGAATATCCATTCATGACATTCGTTGACGATTCACACGTCAAGATGATTACCCCACAGGGTGATATGCAAATAGTAGAGCTTAGCGAAGCCGGACTCATGGCATACCAGCAGGTAGCATCCGGCAATTTCTTTGCTCAGAGATAATCAATAGAATAACAATCAAGAGCCTGTATCACAACGAACGATATTGTTGTAATACAGGCTCTTAATTGTTGATTTGAGTGCACTGTCAGTCAAGCAGTGAAAGCACGGTGGGCGTAAGCAAAGCTGTGAAAAGCCCATTTATAGTCAGTCCAAGACTTGCAAAAGCGCCGTGAGTGTCACTGACGTCCATAGCCCTTGAAGTGCCCACAGCATGCGCAGCCGTACCGAGAGACAAACCTTGAGCGACCGGGTTTCCGATATGAGTCATTTTCATGACTCTAAAACCTGTCATACCTCCGAAAATACCGACACAAACTACTACAGCCGCTGTAAGTGGCGGAATTCCACCTACAGACTTAGTAACCTCCATAGCGATAGGCGTAGTTACAGACTTTGCAGCGAGTGACATCACAACGTCTTGTGTTGCACCCAAAAGACGCGCTACAAGCACAACTGAAACAATACCGACTACACACCCGGCAAGCTCGGAAAGCAAAAGCGGAAGTAATTGTTTTTTAATGGCGGATAACTGCTTGTAAAGAGGCACACCTAATGCCACAATGGCGGGCTTGAGCCAAAATTCTATGTATTTGCCACCATCATTGTAGCACTCTATACTTACATCCGTAAATTTAAGATATGCTATTATCATTATCGCGGATATAAGAATGGGGTTGAGGAACGAAAAATGCAGACGAGACTGCAGAAGCTGACTAATTGCATACACAGCAAATGTGAGTGCAAGCATAAAATAAGGATTACTCAGATACTCCATAGTTATCGAATTTACAGGTATTTGCGAGTTAACTGATGAATCCATCCTGTCACCACAATTACTATCACGGTACTCACAGCCGAAGCCACCACTATAGGCAACCATTGAGCTTTGATAATATCAAAGTATAGCATTAGCGAAACAGCAGCCGGAACAAAAAAGAAACCGAAGTTTTTAACCAAAAAATTAGCCATGCCCTCCACTTGGCGGAGTTTTACAGCTTTTAACTGTAAAAGAAGTGTGAGAATCAGCATACCTATGATACTTGATGGCAATTTGATGCCCGTAAGCCACACCACCAATTCTCCGAGAGCGAGGCACCCGAAGATAATTGCACATTGTATTACCATAATCTTTTATACCTAAAATGTAACTTTTGAAAATTTCGGTGCAAAGTTACGCAGTTTTGCTGAAATAACGGTAATTTGCCACAAAAAATATCCACAGAATTATCCCAAATAAATTATTTCATTAATATTACAAAGGGTGAAGGCCTATTTTGCAACAACATAGCAAACAAGCTGCAAATTCACACTACAGCCGGAATTATAGTTTATGCCATTGCTAACAAGCTGATAAACCTCAAAGATATAACATAATTATCCAAATGATTTCAGCGCATTAGTATGCCTAAAGCATTAATTCTGCCTATAAATAATGCAATCCTTGCAAATAAAGTTGTTTGCTGCCTCCTTGGATGCGAATATGCCGAAAACGGCAGCTCCGGAGCCTGTCATAGAGGCATAGAGAGCGCCGGCATTGTAAAGAGAGTCTTTTACGGCTAATATTTCAGGGTGATTTGGGAAAAGGGAGTCTTCAAAATCGTTTTTGAGCGCAGTTTTCCACTCTAATATGTCTTTCATTAGTATTTGCCTTATATCCAAGTCGTTGTCGTGAGGTGTAACACCTGCGTAAGCCTCCTTTGTGGAAACTGATGAGCGAGGCTTCGCTATGACTATTGAATATTGGCTAAGGTCAATATCCACCTCGCTGAATATATCACCTATCCCGGTGGCAAGGAGAGGACGATTGTAGATAAAGAAAGGGCAGTCGGCACCGATTGTCGCTGCAATCTGCGCCAACTGCTCGTTATTCATGCCTAATGCAAACATCTCGTTAAGCCCGCGGATGGTGAATGATGCGTCTGATGAGCCACCACCAAGTCCGGCGCCGTCAGGAATAATCTTATGCAGATAGATATCTACTGCCGAAAGTGCTGGAAAAACCTGTTTAACAGCATTATAAGCTTTCATTACCAGATTTTTTTCCGCCGGGCAATCCACTGCGTTGCCTGAGGTGTAAAGGTGCGTTTCACCATCGGAAGATGGTACTATTTCCAGCACGTCACACCAGTTTACAGGGTACATCACCGTAGCAATATCGTGATACCCATCTGCTCTGCGACGCAAAATTTGCAGACCGAGATTTATTTTGCAATTAGGAAAAAGTATCATTTTATTGTCTTATGGCGCCGTTGTTATTGCTGCCCCAGCCATTGTTACCGCCGCCGTAGTTACCGCCGTTATTGTAACCACCATTGGTGTAGCCGCCACCATAGTTACAACCGTGATTATAAACTACGTTGTTATAGCCCCCGTTGTTCAAGAACCC
>CALYOL010000165.1 GCA_945231345.1 uncultured Porphyromonadaceae bacterium | reverse complement strand
ATTATGGATTCAGCAGGTCGGGATTGAAGTAGTCGAGGATGTCGCGACTCATTTCCAGAGCGTGGCGTGCGGGACTGTCAGGGTTGAGAAGCGAGGCGTGTTCATAGTCTGAGATGGCAATGCTGTGGTTGCCAAGCTTCCAGTTTGCCTTTCCGCGGAGATACCATGCGGCATCGTCGTCGGCGTTGAAAGCAATGCGCTCATTGATGGCGAGCAGTGCGTCGGCGAGGCGATTTTCGTCTATTAAGACAGTTATTTGGTCGTCTGAAATCATATTTTTTGTGTTTTGTGCCACAAAGTTAATGAAAATTGCGTAACTTTGAGGATTGAAAATGAAAATAATTAAGATTATGAGACGTATCAGCATATTTGCGCTTTTCATGGCAATAGCCGTGTGCGTTTTTGCAGCAGACCCTACGGCAACGAGTTATAGTGCCGACGATTGTCGCGGCAGCCTTTCTCCATATCCTGCAGTAAGTGGCATTGAGGCTTATCCCGACAGCCTCACGCCGGTGTTTATCACCCATGTAGGGCGACATGGCAGCCGTTATCCGGCTTCCTCTCAGCATACACTCGCATTGCTTCAGCTGTTGCAGCGTGCGGATTCGGCGGGGACGATTACGCCTCTTGGTAAGAGACTAATGGCTGTGGCACAGTATGTTGCGAATGTTTCAGATGGTCGCTGGGGCGCACTTGACTCCCTTGGAATGGCAGAGCAAAGAGGGATTGCATCAAGGATGTATATGGCTTATCCTGAGGTGTTTAAGGGTGCGAAAATTCGCGCAATTTCATCATATTCACCTCGCTGCATGATGAGTATGATGAGTTTCACTCACCAGATTGACCGCTTGAACAACAAGGTGGAGATTACGACTTCTACCGGTCGCTCTAATTCTGCGCTTCTCCGCCCGTTTGACGTAGATGAGGATTACCTTGATTTCCGCAAAGCAGGTCGCTGGTCGCAGCCATACGAGGATTATCTTAATGCTTTTCTGCCTCTCACCGCTCTCCGCAGGGCTGTGGGAGAGAGTTTCGAGATGGATGAGACGGAGGAGAGAGATATGGCTTTGGCTGAGTATTACGTTATAGCCGGTCTTGACGCTATGGGGCTTGACTGTGATGAAAAGGAATTTTTTACTACAGAGGAAATAAACGCGCTATGGTCTGCCTTTAATCTTCGCCAGTACCTTCAGCGTGCTGCAAGCACTATCTCCACCGTGCCGGCAGATATTGCCTCTCCGTTGTTGCAGGATATTGTATTTTCAATAGACAATTTTATTGACGGTAAGGAAAAGGCTGCGGTGGTATTGCGTTTCGGACATGCGGAAACCCTTATTCCGCTGCTGTCGCTGATGCGCCTGCCCGGTGCGTATTATATGACAAACTATTTTGACACCGTGCGTCAAAAATGGTGTGATTTCAGCATAGTGCCTATGGCTGCAAATCTGCAGATTGTGCTGTTTAAGACCAAGAAGGGAGAGCATTACGTCCGCTTTGACCTAAATGAAAAGCCGATTGCGCTGCGAGACGGTTTTCCAAAATACGTCAAATGGGGGGAGGCGAGAGAATTGTTGCTGAAATTTATCCCGATGTATTATCAGGCATTTTAAGTGACTGTTTTTCAGCGTAATGGGAGATACATACTATACACTTAAGTTGCCGGCGGAAGGGATTTACAAGGAGAAAATGAGTAAATTCCTTGCATTTGCGCACCCTGTATATACCGTGGAGGAGGCAAAGGCTGTGATAGCGCGATACCAAAAAGAGTATTTCGATGCTCGCCATGTGTGTTGGGCATATATGATTGGTACACAGCGCGATACGTTTATGAGTAATGATAATGGAGAGCCGTCAGGCACAGCGGGAAAACCGATATTGGGACAGATAAATTCATTTAATCTGACTAACATCGTGATATGCGTGGTGAGGTATTTTGGAGGGATAAAATTGGGTACTTCAGGGCTGATTGTGGCATATCGGGAGGCGGCTCGTGAGGCGATTACAGCCGGTGAGATTATTGAGTGCCACGAAATGGCGGAGGTGACGTTTACTTTTCCATATCTTGCGATGAACGACGTGATGAGGCTGGTGAAAAACTGTGATGCCCAAATAGTCGCCCAAATATTTGACAATACATGTACCATGACACTTTCCACGCGGATGGATAATGAGCCGGTGCTTCGTTCTCGCCTTGCAGACATCGATGGCGTGACATTTTAGAATATTCTGATGACAAAAAAACTACCGCCCAAGTGCGACGCACCTGAGCGGTAAAAAGTATCTGTGTCCTTTTGGCTGCTTATCAGTTTATGATGTCAAAGCCGGTGTATCGGCGGAGACATTCTGGAACGATTATGCCTTCAGGAGTCTGGTTGTTTTCAAGGAGTGCAGCCATGATGCGCGGGAGAGCGAGGGCACTGCCGTTCAGTGTGTGGCAGAGTCTTGTCTTCTTGTCATCGCCACGGTAGCGGCATTTGAGGCGGTTTGCCTGGTATGTCTCAAAGTTTGAAACTGACGAAACTTCCAGCCAGCGTTTTTGCGCTGCGGAGAATACCTCAAAGTCAAATGTAATGGCAGATGTGAAACTCATGTCGCCACCACATAGGCGGAGTATGTGCCAGGGCAGTCCGAGCTTTTCGAGCAATCCCTGCACATGGTCTTTCATTTCTTCAAGTGCGGCGTAAGAGTTTTCAGGCTTTTCGATGCGTACGATTTCCACCTTGTCAAACTGGTGGAGACGGTTAAGTCCGCGTACGTCTTTGCCATAGCTGCCGGCTTCGCGGCGGAAACAAGCAGAGTATGCGCAGTTTTTAATAGGGAGCTGGTCTTGGCTGAGGATTACGTCACGGTAGATGTTAGTGACAGGCACTTCAGCAGTAGGGATGAGGTAAAGTCCGTCTTCGTTTACGAAATACATCTGTCCTTCCTTGTCAGGGAGCTGACCTGTGCCATATCCTGAAGCCTCGTTTACTACGTATGGCGGCTGGATTTCAAGGTATCCTGCTTCACCGGCCTGGTCCAGGAAAAATTGGATGAGTGCGCGCTGTAGTCGTGCTCCTTTGCCTTTATATACGGGGAAACCGGCACCGGTGATTTTTACACCGAGGTCGAAATCGATGATGTCGTATTTTTTGCAGAGGTCCCAGTGGCAAAGAGCGTCTTCGCCGAGATTTGGCATAGGGCCGCCTGTTTTTTCCACTACGTTGTCTGCGGCAGTCTTGCCTTCCGGCACCATTTCGCAAGGAATGTTAGGCACAGAGAGGAGTATTTCCCTGATTTTAGCTTCAGCCTGTGCGAGTTTGTCGGCATAACCTTTCTGTTCATCCTTTAGTTCTGCTACGCGAGCCTTAGCCTGCTCAGCCTCGTCTTTTTTACCTTGTTTCATCAGAGCGCCGATTTGTGCGGCAGCCTTATTAAGTTCAGCGGCGATATTGTCGTTGCTAAGTTGCATTTGGCGGCGCTGTTCGTCTAATCGGAGGATTTCCTCGATAGGCTGTTTGCCGTCAAATCCTTTGACCGCAAGTCGACGGATAATCAACTCGGGGTCTTCCTTGATTTGTTGCAGTGTAAGCATTTCTTATATGAGATTTTTGAAAATTCAGGATAGATAAAATGCCCCAATTGCAGTGTCCTGCGGGGTATTTGCAAAGATAGTAATTATCCGAGCAATTCCTTTACTTTAGCGGAGATAGCTCTACCGTCTGCTCTACCTGCGAGAGCTTTAGAAGCCACGCCCATCACTTTGCCCATTTCCTTTGCGGAGGTAGCACCGACCTGCTCGATGATTTTCTTGAGCTCGGCGGTGAGCTCTTCTTCAGAGAGCTGTTTTGGGAGGTATTCTTCTATTACGGCAGCCTCGGCGAGCTCGCTTTCGGCAAGTTCATTGCGGTTGTTGTCTTGATAGATTTTCGCGCTTTCTTTGCGCTGTTTCACCATTTTGATGAGGATTTTCATTGCAGCGTCGTCTGTGAGCTCTCCATGAGCACCCTCGGCGGTCTTAGCTTCAATAAATTCTTTCTTAACTCCGCGCAGAGCCTCGAGGCGTACGCGGTCACGTGCCTTCATGGCAGCCATGATGTCGGCGGAAATTTTGTCAAATAAGTTCATTGTCTTTCAAATTTTCTGCAAAATTAGTGAAAATGAGAAAAATGGCAAAATAAATAGTGAAAAAACTATCGC
>CALYOL010000164.1 GCA_945231345.1 uncultured Porphyromonadaceae bacterium | reverse complement strand
TGATAAATGATGTCTATGTCTGTTGCTAATTGTTCAGCAAATGGGCGAATAGCATCTGTGGCAACAGTGAGAATTTTGATGATTTCTCGTTTTTCTTCAATCTGAAGTTCTCGTATATGGTTGTTTGCTTCAACAATTTCAGCGGGCTCGATAAAGAAAGTTTTTCCAGAAGCTGATTCGTCGTGGACGATGCCGGGAATGCTACGTTTGTGCATTGGCATAACCGGTATTACGAGCCTTCCGTCTCTCATAGAAGGGTTTGTGTCCGGGTCGAGAACGCCTTCAGAAACGGCTTTAGCCATGACTCTCTTCATAATAGAAGATATTCTGCCGGATAGTTGCTGTAGCTCTCGGCGTATTTGTGCGAGTTCCGGAGACGCGTTGTCGCGGATGTTACCGAATCTGTCCAGAATTTTCTCGATGAGTTTTGTAACGTCAGGTAGTGGGTCGATAGGAGAGGCTACTGTGTCGAGTGCGGGATATTGTGAGGTGCCGTTGTCGTATTTTTTTGAGGAGAAGAAAGTGATAACTTCTTTTGCGAAAACGAGTATTCTGTTTATTTCAAAAAGTTCTTTTGCCGATAGATAATATCCGGCAATCTTTAATTTAGCGAGAGTTTCGTCGCATGGCTGAATTTCTATGCTTCCGATGGTTTCGGTGGCGGCAAGAATCTTGCACATTTCATCGACTTGCGAAATGCGTGTATTTACGGTGTCGAAGTGTGAAGAGAAATTCATGTCTTTGACCAGTGTTTTGCTGCCTGTGCATACGCAGAGGTCGGCAAGGAGGGTCCTGACGGCATCAAAGCCAATTTTATGTTCAAAAGAGTCGGGGTATGTCATCAAACGTGTTATTTTTAGTGCAAATTTAGCGATTATTTTGCTATTATGGCGAAAAAAATGAGTAACTTTGCAAAATATTCGCTTAAAATGCAAAAAAGCATAAGAAATGACTCGAATGAGGTATTACATATTAGTGTTGTTTATAGGTTTGAGTGCGGCGATGAGTGCTCAAGAGCAGTTCAGGCGCGGTCTTGACCAATACACATTTATCCCAAAGGGGCAGTGGCTGACGGGAGTAAACGTGAGTTTCTCTCAAGGCAGTTATGACGACTTTCAGTTTTTTATTGTAGAAAATATAAATGGCGACAATTATTCGTTTAAGTTAAGCCCGATGGTGATGTATTGTTTTAAGGACAATATGGCAGCCGGCGGAAGATTGTCGTATAAACGCTCACTGATAAAGGTGGATGGTGCAAACGTGATAATGGATAGCGAGAGTAGCTATGATGTGGATAATCTGTATTCGCTGAGTCATAGTTATTCCGGAATGGCATGTTTCCGCAATTATTTCAGTTTTGGGCGGAATAAGCGTTTTGGCATGTTTGCGGAGTGTCAGCTTGAGTTTGGTGGTGGCGAATCAAAGCTGTGTAATGGTTCGGGAGACGATGTTACAGGTACGTTTGAGCGTAGCTATTCAGTAAATCTTGGTGTAGCACCCGGATTGCTGATGTTTCTGAATAATTACTCGGCAATAGAGGTGAATGTAGGAGTTCTTGGTTTTGGCTATACACATACAAAGTCAATTACAGACCAGATATATATAGCGAACCGCAACAGCAAGTCGGCAAATTTTCGTGTAGACTTGTTTTCAATCTCATTTGGTGTAGTATTTTACTTGTAAGGCATGAAAAGGATAATAGCGATAATATTAGGTGTCATAATTACAATGCCGAGCGTTTTCAGCCGCGAGATTGATTTTGGAGCGGAAGAAACCGGCATTGACGGCACAATCCTGGATAAGTTTACGAGTGGGAGAAAAATCCCCGTAGATACGGCAGACATCGACCCTACAATATTTGATGAAAAGGTGATAGTTGGCAGTGATACGGTGAGCATAGTGATTCCTCAGAAAAACTATGGTCGCTATGACAGAGGGTTGTATAATTACTTAATTATCCCGAAAGGAGAGTGGGCATTTGGGCTTACAGCCTCATACGGTGAATTTGATACGGAGGATGTACAAGTACTTGATATAATCAATAATCTTGACTTGAAAATACAGGCTTATTCGCTGAAGCCGTCTATTACATACTTTTTTGATAACAACCAGTGTATCGGACTTAACCTGAATTATACGCGAACTGTGACAGACCTGTCTAACCTGGCGGTTGATTTTGACGATGACATAAACTTTACTCTCCACGATGTGAGTTACTATTCAGAGAATTATTCTACGTCGGTTTTCTACAGGTATTACGTCGGTTTGGGAAGGCAAAAGCGTTTTGCTGTATATAATGAGGTTGCGCTGGGCTTTGGCAGCGGTACGAGCAGATTTAAGCGAGTGTATAATGACGTGCCCAAGGATACAAAGACCACGAGCACGACAGCCAGCCTGAAT
Organism: uncultured Porphyromonadaceae bacterium; assembly: GCA_945231345.1. GTDB lineage: Bacteria > Bacteroidota > Bacteroidia > Bacteroidales > Muribaculaceae > CAJUPY01. The sequence continues at coordinate 1,783 of CALYOL010000164.1, read as the reverse complement.
TTCAGTCCGGGTATTTGCGTGTTTATGATGGACAATGCGAGCTTTAATGTGTCGTTTGGTGTCTTTGGAGTTAAAATGAGCAAAAGCAAGCAGGTGACTGATGGACAATATGAGGGCTCCAGCTTTACGAGTGGCGCAAACTTCAAGTTTAATATTTTCAATATCAACTTTGGTCTTGCCGTATATATTTAATAGTCATGAGAAAGAGGGCAATATATACAATATTGATAATCATGGCAACCGTAATACTAACCGGTTGCCTGAAGAACGATATTCCATATCCAAGAATACACGCGAACTTCTTGTCGTTTGAGGTAGATGGGGCTATAAAACCATCGGAGATAGATTCTACAAACAAGGTTGTTACGGTGTATCTCAAGGAAACAACAGACATTAAAAATGTTCGTGTAGCGGCATACTCAATTACGCCGAGTTCTACAGTCAATGGAGTAAACCTGATGGAAAACCTTGATTTGAGTAAGGACGTATATGTGACGCTATCGCTGTTTCAAGACTATCTGTGGACAATCAAGGGTGTTCAAGATATTGAACGATATTTTACGGTAGCAAATCAGGTAGGCAGTTCAACGATAGACGTAATAGGTCGTAGAGTGGTGGCATATGTGCCAGCAGCGACTGATACTACGGAGGTGAAAATCACGAGTATAAAACTTGGTGCGGAAGGTTCTGTCATGAAACCGGAGATTGAAGCCGGTCAACGGGTTGATTTCACAAATCCGGTGACGGTAGAAATCACAGACCATGGGAGGACAGAGCAGTGGACAATATATGTAAGCACAACGGAGGCAACGGTTACAACATCGCGTGTTGACGCATGGACAAATGTTGCATGGGTGTATTGCGAGGCTCAGGAAGGCAAGACGAATACGGTACAATACCGCAAGGAGACAGATACTGAATGGCAGACAGTGCCGGAGTCCTGGATTACTGCGGACGGAGGTAGCTATTATGCCAGACTTATCCATCTACAGGCGCAGACGAAGTATGTGGCGCGAGCGGTGAGCGATGAGGATTATGGTGCGGAAATAGAATTTACAACCGGCTCAGTGCTGCAGGTTCCAAATATGAGTTTTGACGACTGGTGGCTTGATGGCAAGGTATGGAATCCATGGGCAGAGGGCAGTGAGCAGTATTGGGATACCGGAAATAAGGGTGCTACAACGCTGGGTAACAGTAACAGCTTGCCGACAACAGACACGGCTACCGGCAGTGGAAAAGCAGCGATGCTCGAGACGAAGTTTGTTGGAATCGGAGTAGTAGGAAAACTTGCGGCGGGAAATATATTCTCCGGCAGGTATGTAGCAACAGATGGCACTAACGGTATTCTGAGCTTTGGTCGCGAGTTTAGTGAAAGACCTACAAAACTGACAGGCAAGTTAAAATACAACTGTGTGGCGATTTCGCATACGTCGTCGGGTTTTGAAAACTTAAAAGGTCAGCCAGATACTGCTATAGTATGGGTAGCACTGTCGGATGGAGCAGCACCGTATGAGATACGTACAAATCCAAAAAATCAGCAGTTGTTTAATCCAAAAGACCCCAGTGTGATAGCCTACGGTTTTACTCAATATGGATATTCGGTGGATAGCTATATACCATTTGAGGTTAAGTTTGACTATTATGACACAAGCCGTATTCCGAAATATATCGTAATAGTGGCGTCTGCGAGCAAATATGGAGACTACTTTACAGGCGGAAATGGTTCTGTGCTGTATGTCGACGATATGGAGCTTCAGTATGATTATTGAAAAAATAGCATAAA
>CALYOL010000163.1 GCA_945231345.1 uncultured Porphyromonadaceae bacterium | reverse complement strand
AGATGAGCTGGAAATGCGTTGGCTTGAGCTATCGGAGAGGGAATAGAGAATAGAGGATAGAGAATAGAGAATAGAGAATAGAGGATAGAGAATAGAGAATAGAGAATAGAGAAAAGAGAATAGAGAATAGAGAATAGAGAATAGAGAATAGAGAATAGAGAATACAGAATAGAGAATAGAGAATAGAGAATAGATAATAGAGAATAGAGAATAGAGAATAGAGAATAGAGAATAGAGAATAGAGAATAGAGAGGTGTGGTAATATGCCGATAGGGCGAATAGGGCGCACTTGATAGAGAGTGGGGTAAATTACAAAGGTGTTACACTTAAATAATGTTAATAACATATAAATAATGTAAAATATTTAAAGTAAAGAGTAATAATTTGAAAAAAATGATGTATATTTGCGAGGTCTTACATATTTTAAAGAATAGTTAAGAAACAGCATTAAAAATTATTAATTCTAACATAAAATTCAAAACAAACACGTATGAAAAAGACTCTTTTTCTTGTAGGAGCTTTGCTATTAAGCCAGGGGTTGTTTTCACAAGACCTGAAGCAAGGTAACCTGACAAACGTAAAAAAACTGACTTCGGGAACAGAAAAGTATGAAAACCCGAGGTGGTCGCCAGACGGTCAAATGATTGCGTATACCAACTTTGGCTACGATGGTCTTTATGTAATGAACAGCGATGGTAGCTCTAAGTCAAAGATTTCAGAGCGCAAGGGCATCGGCTACATGTATCAGTGGAGTGGAGACAGCGAGCAAATCCTTGTCCGCGACACACGCTGGGACGGAGGCGAAGCCGGACTGGGAGAGCGTCATCATGCAATTTTCGCTGTTGACCTGAATGCAAATGAGGTACGCATGACAGAAGATGCAGCCTATATGCAGCCGGCATCATGGCGTTATAGCGTGACAGGCGAAAAGACGATAGCAGCACCTGATGCGAAAGTAATCGTAAAGAGAGGTGAGCTAAAACCAGTGGCATCTAAAAAGCTGAAAGCTGTGCTTGCACAACCGACATCAAAGGTAAGCTTTATAGTCAATGGCGAACAGCTGTATGTGGTAGATGCAGAAGGCAACAAGAAGATGATTTCAGACAAGGTAGGATTCTGCCCGGTATTATCACCAGACGGGAAGAAAGTTGCCTATAATGAAGTAGATGACGTGGTAGTAATGAACATCGATGGCACAGGCAAGAAAGTAATCGGTGTAGGCTTTAATCCATCATGGGTAAACAACAACCAGATAGTTTTTGAAAAGACAACAGATGATGGCCACACCTACCTGTCAGGCGAGCTTTATCTTGCAAACATTGCTACAGGTGCAGTAAAGCAGCTGACCAGCACATCTAACATGATAGAGATGAACCCATGCGTTTCACCAGATGGAAGCAAGGTAGTATTCCAGTCATTCACCGATGGTCAGATATATGTAGCAGACCTTAAATAAGAATATTAATCACAGAAAAAACCAAAAGAAATGAAAAAGATAGCATCACTATTAATGATTGCGTTGGTGGCTGTGATTATGCCATTGACAGCATCCGCATGGGGCAGCCACCTTATTGGTCTTGACCCTGGTCACGGAGGTTCCGACCCGGGAGCATCCGGTCCTTCTGCACCTCACGAAGCAGAATTGGCTCTACGCGCAGCCACTCAGGTACGCAACTGGATTACCGGTGAATTAGGCGGAAGGTGTAACATGACAAGAACAAGCAACGTGTATGTATCACTATCAGCACGTCGTTCATATTCAGTATCATGGGACCCATGGATATTCTGTTCATTCCACTTGAATGCGTTTAACGGCTCAGCACACGGAACAGAAACATGGTATTACTGGAGTGCCGGTAACAGCTCCAAACTTGCGAGCAAAGTACACTCCACCCTTGTAGGTCAGCTTGGACGAACCAACCGTGGTATCAAACAGAACGGATGGACAGTAATTACCGGTTCATCAGGCGTTCCGGCAATCCTGACCGAAGCACTGTTTGTGGATAACCGCACAGAGTGGGACATGATAAATTCAACGAGCAAGGACGGCTTTAAGAAATGGTGTCGCGGCCATATCTATGGATTCTATGACTATTTTAGAGGCGTTCATGGCATAAATTGTACAGACCCACGCTCAAAGAGTGCAATCAGTGGCAGCGGCGGCGGTAGCACAACACCTACACCACAACCACAACCAACACCAACCCTGACAGTATCAACAACAAGCCTGCACTTTGAATGTTATCAGGGTGAACATCCAACCCTTGAATTTACAGTAAAGGGTGCAAACCTCAGCAGTGACATCCTCGTCAAGTCAAAGACACCGGGACGCTTTTCATGTAACGGTGTAACAACGAGCGATGGAGCAAACCTTGGCAAGTCAGGAGGAACAGTAAAGGTTCAGTTTAATAACACAGACATAGTAGGTACTTACCAAGAAGGCGGAACAGCAGTAAACTATAACTTTGGCTGTAAAGTAGTCTCCGGCAGCATCACTAAGGAAGTTCAGTTTACCGCAGTAGTAAAGGCGCCGCCACTGAATAACCTTGCAGAAAAGTGGAACTTCTCAGAAAAGCGCGGCAATGCAACAGCGAAGGGTTATGACGCAACCAAGATACGTAACTTCTGCTATCAGAACGGTAAGCTGTATTGTGTATACAATCACAACGAAATCCTCGTGCTGAATGCACAGACAGGTGAAAGCCTGGGCTTCCTGAATAAGGGAAGCATCGTGTCAGGCGGTACACTCACATTCTGCGACGTGAAGGCATATCAGGGCCACATCGTGGCATGTAACCTTGCCGGCAATGCGGATGAAGAACTTCGCTTCTATGCATGGGACAATGACCAGAATGAGCCATACCTGCTCTTTAATACCAAGGACTTCCAGGGCGCAACCCGTATGGGCGACTGCCTTGAGCTCTCAGGAACATGGGATTCAGACCTCTACTTGGCACTTGGAAATGACAATGGCACAGATACAAAGATTATCGAATATCGTCGCCTTAATGGAGCATGGAGCGCAACCAACGTAAGGGTAACAACAGATGGAACAACCCACCTGAGCACACAAGGAACAACTCGAGTATACAAACAGCCGGGTAACGGATGGTGGATAGACGGAAAGGATAGCTATCCAACATGGTGTACATACGATTCAGGATCAGGTACGGCTAAGAGATCAACATTTGTGGATACCGGTGAAAGCTGGGGTTCAAGCCACCACGAATTTAAATGGGGAGGTCAGAAGTATTCAGCAAACATCGTATTTAACGGTAAGGAATACAATGCAGACGGCTCAATGAAAAACGAAGCTAACTACAAGGGCGCGAGAGTACGTCTCATTATGGACCTTACCGGTGACTTCACACGCATGCAGCAGGTAGGCGACTTCCCAAAAGATGGTCTTGGTGATGTATCACGCAACACTAATGCGACATCAGACGCAATAGTAAATACCGACGGATCAAACTACATTGAAGTATGGGTTTACTCAACTACTCATGGTATTGCATACTTTAACTATGGTAATGTACCAACACACGAAGTAACCCCAATCGTACCGTCAGGACCGTCACTTCGTTCAAGTGCAGCATCACTTGACTTCACAGCGTTTGCGACAGGTCATGCAGAAAAGACAATCAAGATAGAGGGAGACGCTCTGACAGACGGTATCACACTGTCAGTAACCGGCACAGATGCACAGTACTTCACATTGTCAACAGCAACATTGGCAAAGGAAGGCGGCAACGTGACAGTTAAGTACGACCCAACAGCAGTGGGAAGCCACACAGCAACTCTGAAAGTTTCATCAGTAGGAGCAGATGATATCAATATCGCACTAAAGGGTACAGCTAACCAGCCAACCAAGTTTGACGACAACATCACTGAACTCACTGAAATGTGGACAAATACCTCATGGGCAGAAATCCGTACCATCGCTTACCAGGATGGAAAGATTTATGCACTTATCAACAAGGCTTTCGGCACCCCGACAATCAAGATTCTTGATGCATACACAGGAGCAGAAAAGGGAACACTCAGTGTTGAGGGCATTTCCGGCGGTATCGTCACAATTTCAGGAATGGTAGCAGTAGGAGGCAAAATCTTCGCATCCAACTCAGCACGTCCACAAGACGCGTTCCGTATCTATCGTTGGGACAGCGACACATCAGCACCAGTAGTAGC
>CALYOL010000162.1 GCA_945231345.1 uncultured Porphyromonadaceae bacterium | reverse complement strand
GGCTGCAACCCTATTCGGGTCTTCTCCAAACGAGCGATAACCTATCACAGGATTATCAGGATTTGTATTCACATCTATATCCGGCGCAAAGTTTATATTCACACCCAGTGCTCGCATCTCTCTCGCCATCTCCTTGCCATACTCATACGCCACCTTGCTGTCTCTCGCAGCGCCAATGCTTATGTTATACGGGAAGCGAGGCGTTTCCTTTATCCTCATCGGCAGCCCCCATTCTCCATCAAAAGTGATAAATGGTGCTACTGCTGATGTCTCGCGTGCCAGATTGATTGCCGTTGCATATCCATTCAGGCTCCCGCGGCGGAAAAGTATACCGCCCATTTTATATTTTCCCATCAGAGACTTTATTGCCTCATGAGAGTCTGAATTTGGTCCTAAATTCACTATAAACAGCTGCGCCACTCGCTCCTGAGGACTCAGCGTATTCATTACTGAGTCAACCCACTGTTTACATTCCCTCGTCTCGGTAATTTTACGCCGGTCGTTAGGGTGAGAATACGCCGGTAACAGCGTTGCAACAAGTAGTAGTGTAATAATTGCGCGTTTCATGGTCATAACTATTAATAATGCATTCTTTGTTTACTTGACGTCTTAATCTCTTTCGGATAATTTTCCTTTATATAGTTGATGATGTCTCTATCCACAAAATTTTCACTTCGTGCCACTATCGGGAAAGCCTTCAGCATTGTAAACTTGTCTCCTCCAGTAGCAACATAATTAATGGTAGCCAGGCGATAGGTCTTATTCGGGTCTATACGCTTTCCGTCAATTTTTACATATTCATAGCCACTATTGTCTGCATTCATCTTCACGTCAACATTCTTGCTGACGCATTGTCCGCCATTTTGCGACATAAATGCAAAACACGATGCAATAGAATCGCCGGAGACTTCCTGAACCGTCACAAAGTTGCAAAACGGCTGTGCTACCATCACATCTCCCTCCGACAGCTTTCCGGCAATCCACGGCTGGCGAATACTTCCCTTATTCAGGATTGCAAAGTCTACCTTTTTGTCACTCAGCTGTTGAGCACGGTAGTATATAAAATCTGCAAGGAAATTTCCCAACTCCGGTTCCTCTATCTCCATATTTTTCCTCACATTGCTGATATACAAATGCATCACAGAGTCAACCCCATGCTCGTATGGACGAAGCAGCTCCGCCATAGCCTCATCTTTTGGGTACTTATCATAACGGCTATCCACAGTATATAAATGGTGCTTTACCTTCATCTTATCCAAGTCTATCGTAAACTGCCCCATCTTAAATCCATATTTGTAAGCCTGTGCATAAAGCGCTTTCTCTCCCAGCTTCTGCCACTCCTCGTCCGGTGTCTCCTCATGGTGTGAGTGTCCGCCTATTATTATGTCTATGTAAGGGCAATTATCTCGCAAACGATAGTCGTCAGTACTGTTTTTTGACTCCTTATGTCCTATGTGTGTCAGTGCCACTACTATGTCCGCCCGCAGACACTCCTTTAGGTATTGCGACGTCAGTTGTGCCGTCTTTGTCGCATCAAGGTAGCCTACCATCTTGCAATTTTCATCTATGATTAATCCATCCGGCTCTATATTTATCGCCATAAAAGCTATTCGCTTGCCTTCAACCTCGCGTATATCATAGGGCGCAAATTTCGATGCAAGAACCTCATTCTTAAAAAAGTAATTAGACGACAGCCACTTAAGCCTTGAATCTTCAAGCATCTGCACGAGAACACTGTCCTTATAGTCAAAGTCATGGTTGCCAAGTATTGCATAGTCATAGCCCATCATCTCCTTCAGCTTATATTCAACCTCGCCATGATAGAGATTATAATACACTGAGCCTTGCACAGCATCGCCCGCATCTACTACTATCACGTTTTTATTAGCCGCGCGTACACTGTCTATTATCGCCTTGTGACGAAACCACCCGCCTATGCCTTTGCTATTCGGCATTATCACAGAGTGTGTGTCATTTGTATGAAGAATTACCAATTCCTCCGCCGCAATTAACGGTGATACTGCCATTGCAGCTGCAAAAAATATTGTCTTTAGCAGTTTCATATAGTGTCTGTTGTTTCTTTTAGTGCTGTTTGTTATTTTCTGCGAAGATACAAATTTATTTGCAATTTTGTTATTAAAACTCAGTATAATAAATGTTAAAACACACTTATTGAACGTTCAACCTAATTACTATTTATTATTTCATCTACGCATTTTCGTCTAAAAAAGGACAAATTTACATAAGAACCGATTTATGTAGACACAATTCACATACCAAAATACCCTACATTTTTATGACAATGAAACACGTCTAAAAATTTTTTCAAAAAAATTCAAAAAAAATTTGGATAATCAAAAATATTGTAATACCTTTGCGGTGTACTATTAAACTATAACACTAATACACTATGATTGAGATAAAGAATTTGAGCTTCGCTTACGACAAAAAGCAGCCAGTCCTTCGGTCACTTAACCTCAATATCCATGAAGGAGGCATCTACGGCCTCCTCGGACAAAACGGTGTGGGAAAATCAACACTCCTTCATCTTTTATGCGGACTTCTCACCCCTTCCGATGGCGAAATTCTGTTTGATGGAGAAAATGTTAGACTAAGACGACCATCAACTCTCAGCGAAACTTTCATCGTCCCGGAAGAGTTTAATCTCCCTGCCATCACAATGGCTCAATACTGCAAAATTAATGCTCCTTTCTATCCTAAATTCAGCATTGACGACCTTAAAGACAACCTCGCATTGTTCGACCTCAACGTCAATGACAACCTCGCAACACTCAGCATGGGGCAGAAGAAAAAGGCATTCATGTGTTTCGCTCTCGCTTGCAACACCAAGCTGCTTATCATGGACGAACCAACCAACGGACTTGACATTCCGAGCAAAGTACAGTTCCGCCGCTTCATCGCATCTCACATGAGCGATGACCGAATTATCATCATCTCGACCCACCAGGTGCACGACATAGAGCTTCTACTTGACCATGTCATCATTTTAGACAGTCATGATGTTGTATTGGACTCTGCAATGAGCGACATCGCAAGTAAGATTTATTTCACCCTTACACCACCGAATGACCCTGAAAAAATCATCTATCAGAGAAAAGTCTTTGGAGCCACTGCATATATTTGCATGAAGAACCAAGACGACCCTGAAACTGAAATAAACCTCGAGACTCTTTACCTCCTCTGCTGCGAATACCCGGAAAAAATCAAGGATATTCTTAGTTAGAAAATTATTAACGTGTGATAATATATCTCTAAATTATAATAAACTTACAATGATTATGAATATCCAAAACAACAATTTCTCTCTCGCCAGACTATTTATGCTCATAAAAAGGGAGTGGGCGATGTATGGAAAAGAAATGATTAAAAAAGCAGGCGTAGCTATAGGGCTTCTCGCTGCCATATATGTCTTTGTCTTCATTGTGTTTAATATCACAATCTCCGGCTCTAAAGTAGACAGCGATATAGATTTTTTGTCTTACGTCACAATGGGATGCGCCTTAATAATTGTTTCACTCAGTGCTTCATCCATTTGCGGAAGCTACAGCGACAAGGACGAGAGACTCGACAACCTAATGTCCGTCGCAACTACTGCAGAAAAATATCTCACTAAGGTGTTTTTTAATATCATCATCTTATTCGCCTTGTTAGTCGTTTCTATCCTGATTTTAGACTTCATCAGAATAGGTTTTACCGAATTTATCACCCATAACAGTCAGGCGCAATTAGCTCTCCCGCAAGCAAATGCTTGGTCATTTGATTATAATAATTTTGATTATAATAATTACGATACTACCACTTTCTCTAATCTTTTCAGTAATATAGATAACATCATCTTTGGCGTCATTGAATACCTCTTTTGTATATCAATTTTCACTTACGCCGGGACTGTCAGCAGGAGATACGCTTTTGTTGTAGGAGTTGCAATGTTCTTCTGCATTAACATCCTCTTATATGTCTCCGGTTATATTGTCACTGCTTGCTATTACACCGAATTAATGTCTAACTCATACGACACCAATAGCCCAATAGTTTACTTAACAGAAGTATTAACCAGAGTTATCGACTTTGCTTTTTGCATTACTCTTCAGATTATCAGCTATCGAAAATTTAAAATGCTCGACCTGAAATAATCCGAACCTTTTATACAATCCAACTTTAACACGAAAACTGATATGAAAAAGATAGACAAAATCACTTTAGTAGTCATAGGCTCATATATTTTGCTGCACACTCTTAACAGCTTAGTGCAAATCTCAACCTGCCCTAAA
>CALYOL010000161.1 GCA_945231345.1 uncultured Porphyromonadaceae bacterium | reverse complement strand
TGGACTACTTTACACGAATACGTCCTCAACGAGGCTGACAAGACCGAAAACAACGAGTACTTGCCTGAATCCGCTACTGTTAGCTATAAGTTCACCATGAAGGACTTTGCGGATGGCGTTTACACATTCCGCGTCCTCTCTGTGGCTACTTATGGCAATGAGGAAGTTTACAACCAGAGCGAGGAAATCACTGTTACTAAGGATATGGAACGTCCGCAGCCACTCGGATTGCCGCAACCTACCGACGGTATACTAAACGCCGGCGACGAAATCAGCATCCAGTATAACGAGGACATCCAGAAAGGTATGCTTACCAATATGGCTAACTTCCGTGTTACAGGTATCCTCAACGGTGCTGCTGTTCAGCACGACGTCGCTCTCGACATGGCTACATCTGAAAGCTCTGCCACTACAGAAGCCGACATCATGCTTAACAATCACGACTTCAGCATCGACGCTTGGATTAACGTATCCGGTGAAGGCAACATCATTTCTCACGGCAACGGAACTTCTAAGCTCGAAATCGGCACTGACGCTCAGGGACATCTCACTGTCCGCATCGGAAGCACCACTTACACTTCTACCAACGTTATGCCGAAGAACAAGTGGATTTACCTCACCACAAGCTACAAGGCAGGCGCTCAGCCTATCCTCAACGCTGCTTGTGCTTTCGACAGCAGCAACGTAACCCTCTTCGACGACACTCCTGTCATCGCTTACGAGGGGCTCGGTAAGCTCCAAATCGGCAGCAGCTCTGCACAGGGCGCTATCCACGAACTAACCCTCTGGGACGAAGCTCACGATGCTACCGTGGCTCTGCTGAACAAGAACAAGACCAAAAAGCCTTCTACTCCTCACCTTATCGGTTACTGGAAGATGAACGAGGGTGAAGGTACTCTCATCACTGACTACGCTCGCAATCGTCACATGAAGATGACTGCTGAAACTTGGAAGATTGACAACGACAACAAGGCTATCGACCTCGACGGTACTTCTCACCTCGACATCAAGACTGCCGCTATCTCTCCTCTCGCTTCAGACAACTGCGCTATCGAACTCTGGATGCGTGCTGCTGAACAGACTGGCGAAGCTGAACTCTTCCAAAGCGGTGAAGTTGAGCTCTGGATTGACGGCAATGGCATGCTTCAGCTCTCTTCCCTCGGCAATGACTACGCCGCTTCTCAGGCTTCTCTGCTCGACAACGCTTGGCACCACGTCGCTCTTAACGTCCTCCGAACTGGTCATGTATCTGTTTACGTCGACGGTAAACGCACCCTCTCTACAAGCGCTTATAACATCGGACAGACCGCTTCAGACCGACTTATCATTGGCGCGCGCCGCTCACAAGGCTCCGAGACTATGTATGCTTACGACCGCATGTTGAAGGGCTCTGTTGATGAAGTCAGAATTTGGAACGCTACTCTCACCGCCGACCTCCTCAAAGAACGCCGCAAGACAAGGCTATCAGGCGATGAAGGCGGACTTGTAGCTTACTATCCGTTTGAAACTAAGGTTCTAAACAGTGAAAACCAGATTGTGACTGAAGGCTCTGCTAAAGACCTCATGAACGACGAAAACATCGCCATTTATGAGTCTGGCTCTGGATTTGCTTACACCGACGAGGCTCCTGCTATCCGTGCCGCTCAGACTGAGACTAACGTCAACTTCTCTTTCACTGCAAGCGACAACAAAGTGGTGCTTGATATCAAGGAAAATGCCGCCGACATCGAAGGCTGCACTCTCCACTTTACCGCGCAGTCTATTCTCGACCTTAACGGTAACCGCTCTCTCCCTGTCAGCTGGACTGCTTTCGTAAACTGCAACGAACTCACTTGGGACACTCCGTCTATCAGCGTCAAAAAGCGTGTCGGCGAATCTGACTCTTTCGATGCTTCGTTCACTAACAACGGCGGTACTCAGCAGATTTGGACTCTCAGCGGTCTTCCTACTTGGCTCACTGCAAGCATGGAAGACGGTGCCGCTGAACCTCTGACTACTACAACTATCAGATTTGACATCGCACAGGGTGTTGCAATCGGTACTTACGAGGAAACTGTATATCTGACCGGTAACGACGACATTGCGTCTCCGCTTACTATCAGACTAAACGTCACCGGCGACGTTCCTGAATGGACTGTTAACTCTGCCGACTTTGAGAACTCTATGAACCTCATTGGTACGCTCTCTTTCCTCGGACAGCCTACAAACGACCCTGAAGACCTCGTCGCTGTATTTATCGACGGTGAATGTCGCGGTGTTACTCACCCCGTTTACAACGCTCGATACGACAACTACTTCGTTCTTCTCGACATCTACGGTAACTCAAGTGACGCCAACAAGCCTGTAACGTTCTACGCTTTCGACAATAGCACAGGTACTAAGTATCCGGACCTCAGCACTTCTCAGGTTATCACTTTCCGTGACAACCAGCTTTACGGCACTTTCGCCGCTCCCGTTGTGCTGAACGCTACTGACCTCGTAGAACAGTCTCGAAACCTCGTTCAGGGTTGGAACTGGCTCTCTTTCTACGTTCACCCGGATGATATGGCTGTAGAAAAAATCTTCAGCCCGATTGCTGGCTTCACAGACGTTGTTAAGAGTCAGTCACACTTCGGTACTTTCGAGAATGGCACATTCTTCGGCAATTCTTTCGATACCGACAACTCTTCTATGTACAAGGTTCGCATGACGGCTCCTCAAACCCTAAACGTAATCGGTAAGCGACTCACTCAGGAGCAGCGCACTATCACATTACAGCCGGGTTGGAACTGGGCTGCTTACAACTCTATGCAGACCGCAAGCGTTGCTGACGCTCTCGCCGGTATGGACCCGCAGAGCGGTGATATTATCAAGGCTCAGCAAGGCTTCGCAATGTACGACGGATATGAATGGAATGGTTCTCTCAAGTCTCTCTCTCCGGGACAGGGCTACATGATTCAGAGCTCTACTTCCGAAAACAGAACTTTTGAATACCCCGCTCAGTCTGCCGCTCCTGCATCTTCCATCTCTTCTATGGCTTACAAGGCTTCTGCTACTGAAGAATGGTCTGGTGTATTCGATCCGATTGACTACCACAAGTATCCTGGTAACATGTGTATCGTAGCTTATATCACTTTTGATGGCGCTTCTACCATCGGAACCGAAGTTGGTGTATTCGACGACAGCGAATGTCGTACTGTCGAAATCACTAACTATGAAAGTTACGCTTACTTAACTGTGCCGGGCGAAGAAAAGACTCCTCTCTTCTTCAAGCTCGCTAAGGATGGTGAAATATTCGTTGCTGAAGCAAGTGTTACTTACGAGGAAGACGCTCTGATTGGCTCTCACAGCACTCCTTTCGTTATCGCTTTCAGCTCTCAGTCTCGCATAGATGGCATTTATGCCGACGCTGAAAACTTCGAAAACCAGTGGTTCACCGTTGGTGGTGTTTGCCTACCGTCTAAGCCTACTGAGATTGGTGTTTACATCCTCCGTACCTTCGACAAGAAGAATCAGACGGTTTCTACTCGTAAAGTAGTCATCACTAAGTAATTCTCATTTCCTCTAAGGCTCTTCGCCTTAGAGGAAATTTATCCCACATTCAGGATATTACATAATCCTGTTTCTCGATTTTGGGGTGGGTGTATCAAGTCTTTTTATTTTTCTGAGATTACTCTCTTTATAGAGGCGCGATTTCCCCCGCGCCTCTATTTTTTTCTTTCTTCACACCGAATTGCGCTCTAAGTTTTGTCATCTCGCAAATTTTCCGTAATTTTGCGCCTATGAAATTCGAATTACAAGCTACAGACATTGCCGGTTGCGCGCGTGCCGGCATTATCACTACTGACCACGGCAAGATTTTGACCCCCATTTTCATGCCCGTTGGCACTGTGGGCTCTGTGAAAGGCGTACATTTCCACGAGCTCCGAGACGACATTAAGGCGCAAATAATCCTCGGGAACACTTACCACCTTTACCTCCGACCGGGATGCGAAATCCTACGACAGGCTGGTGGACTGCACAAGTTTAACGGATGGGAAAAACCTATACTCACCGACAGCGGCGGTTTCCAGGTTTTCTCCCTATCAGACAACCGCAAGCTCACAGACGAAGGCGTCTGGTTCCGTAGTCATATCGACGGCTCTAAGCACCTTTTCACTCCCGAAAACGTCGTTGACACTCAGCGTATTATCGGTGCAGACATCATGATGGCGCTCGACGAGTGCACCCCTGGCACCGCCGACCGAAATTATGCCCGCAAGTCTTTGGACCTAACTCTCCGCTGGCTCGACCGCGGATGGAAACACTATACCGA
>CALYOL010000160.1 GCA_945231345.1 uncultured Porphyromonadaceae bacterium | reverse complement strand
TGCTGTATGTCGACGATATGGAGCTTCAGTATGATTATTGAAAAAATAGCATAAATTGAGAGAACTTGAAAAAAATGTTTTGATAAAATTTTGCGGAGTGGCAAATATTTTATAACTTTGCAGTCGCAAAAGCCCGGGTGGCGGAATGGTAGACGCGCTCGTTTCAGGTGCGAGTGCTGCAAGGCGTGCAAGTTCGAGTCTTGTTCCGGGCACAGAAATCAGGGGTTCAGGCGAAGGCTTGAATCCTCTTAGTTTAAGGAAATCCACATAGATGGGTTAAAAAATAGATGCGGTAATAGCTCAGTTGGTAGAGCGTCGGCTTCCCAAGCCGAAAGTCGCGGGTTCGAGTCCCGTTTACCGCTCATAAAATGCGGAAGGCGAGATGTGTCTTTCGCATTTTTTTTGTGTTATACGAAAAAAAGTAAGGCTGTCTCCCGACAGCCTTACCCGAAATTTTTGTTTAACTATGAATATAATTGTGTATTGTGCTTATTCGCCACGGATAGCAGCGATGCCAGGTAGCACTTTACCTTCGATGGCCTCGAGGAGAGCACCACCGCCGGTAGATACGTAAGAAACTTTGTCAGCAAGACCAAATTTGTTTACGCAAGCTACAGAGTCACCACCACCTACGAGAGAGAAAGCTCCGTTAGCAGTAGCTTCAACGATAGCGTCGGCAACGGCGCGAGAGCCAACTGCGAAGTTGTCAAACTCAAATACACCGGCAGGTCCGTTCCAGAGGATAGTCTTAGCGCCCTTGATAGCGTCAGCGAAGAGCTTCATAGTGTCAGGACCGATGTCAAGACCTTCCCAACCGTCAGGGATGTCATTAACAGGGCATACTTTAGTGTTTGCATCGTTAGAGAAAGCGTCACCAGCAACGCAGTCAGTAGCGAGGACGAGGTTAACGCCTTTAGCTTTAGCTTTTTCGATAATATCGAGAGCGAGAGCGAGCTTGTCATCTTCGCAGATAGACTGTCCGATTTTGCCGCCCTGTGCCTTAGCAAAGGTGTATGTCATACCACCACAAAGGATGAGGTTGTCAACCTTTTCCATGAGGTTTTCGATGATGCCGATTTTAGTGGACACTTTAGAGCCACCCATGATAGCAGTGAAAGGACGCTTAATGTCGCTGAGAACGTTGTCAACGGCCTTAACCTCTTTTTCCATGAGGTATCCGAGCATTTTGTTATCAGCATCGAAGTAGTCTGCGATAACAGCAGTAGAAGCATGGCGACGGTGAGCTGTTCCGAAAGCGTCGTTTACATAAACGTCAGCGTAGCTTGCGAGAGTTTTAGCGAACTCTTTTTGGCTTGCTTTCATAGCCTTCTTAGCTTCATCGTAAGCAGGGTCTTCTTTGTCGATACCAACAGGCTTTCCTTCTTCTTCAGGGTAGAATCGGAGGTTTTCGAGGAGGAGAACTTCACCTGGCTTGAGAGCAGCGGCAGCGTCAGCGGCTTTAGCGCAGTCTGGAGCGAACTTAACGTCGGTGCCGAGAGCGGCAGCAACAGCGTCTTTAATCTGGGCAAGTGAGAACTTAGCGTTAACTTTGCCTTTAGGCTTGCCCATGTGAGACATGATGATGAGTGCACCACCGTCTGCAAGGATTTTTTTGAGAGTAGGGAGTGCGCCACGGATACGGGTATCGTCGGTGATTTTGCCTTCTTCGTTCAATGGTACGTTGAAGTCAACGCGCACAATCGCTTTTTTACCTGCGAATTTGTAGTTGTCAATTGTCATGATAATTGAATTTTATGGTTTTGAATTTTTGTATTTAATTGTCTGATATTTATTGTTTTAAGTAAAGCATCCAGATGCTTTACGGCATCCGTATCATTTATTTTGCAAAATTAGCGAATTTTTTCGTTAATTAGCATAATTTGGTGTTATTTTTTTGTAAAAAGGGAATTATTTAAAAAGGGAGGAGTGCGGCCATCTGTTCAGCAAGCTTTTTAGCTTCAGCAGCGGCTACAGCGGCGAAATCTGTACCTGTTGAGGCATAGATTATGCCGCGTGAAGAGTTTACGATGAGTCCGCAGTCTTTAGTCATGCCGTATTTGCATACGTCCTCAAGACTTCCGCCTTGCGCTCCGACTCCGGGAACGAGAAGGAAATGTGTGGGGGCTACTTTTCGAATTTCCCGGAAAAGCTCTCCCTGAGTAGCACCTACGACATACATCATTTCAGAGTCTGTTGCCCATTCGGAAGATTTTGCGATTACGTTCTTGTAAAGTGGATTTCCGGAGTGGTCTTCGGTGAGTTGAAAGTCGTGACTTCCGCGGTTTGAGGTAAGGGCAAGGAGGATAACCCATTTGCCGTTGTATCCGAGGAATGGTGTGACACTGTCTTCGCCCATGTATGGTGCAATAGTGATGGCATCAACGCCGAGATGTTCGAAAAATGAGCGGGCATACATTGCAGAAGTGTTACCGATGTCTCCACGCTTAGCATCGGCAATTATGAACTGGTCCGGATAGTTTTGGCGGATATATTTCACTGTTTTTTCCAGTGAAATCCATCCGGAGACCCCGGTACTCTCGTAAAATGCGAGGTTTGGTTTATATGCGATGCAATATGGTGCAGTGGCATCGATAATGGCTTTGTTAAATTCAAAAATGGGGTCTTCTGCGGTGAGGAGATGCTGAGGGATTTTTTTGATGTCCGTATCAAGTCCTACACAGAGGAAAGACTTTTTTCGCTTAATGTTTTCAATTATCTGCTGGCGAGTCATATTGCAAAAATAATTTGTTTAAAGTTCTGATTCTTTAAGTTTTTCGGCGTTTTCGGCGATGATGAGATGGTCAATGCAATCTTGTATGTCGCCGTCCATAAATGCCTGAAGATTATAGATTGTATAGTTAATACGGTGGTCTGTAATTCGTCCCTGTGGATAGTTGTAAGTACGGATTTTAGCAGAACGGTCACCTGTAGAAACCATAGTCTTACGACGAGAAGCAATGTCATCGAGATATTTTTGGTGTTCCTTGTCGTAGATGAAAGTGCGGAGGCGTGAGAGCGCGCGTTCCTTGTTTTTAGGCTGGTCACGAGTTTCAGTACATTCGATGAGAATTTCTTCAGTGACGCCTGTGTTAGGGTTTCGCCACATATATCGGAGTCGAACACCGGATTCAACCTTATTTACGTTCTGTCCTCCTGCACCGCCGCTACGGAAAGTGTCCCACTTTATTTCGCCTTCGTTTATTTCCACATCAAATTCTTCAGCTTCCGGTAGTACTGCGACAGTAGCGGCAGATGTGTGAACACGTCCCTGTGTTTCGGTAGCGGGAACACGCTGTACACGGTGGACTCCGCTCTCGTATTTCATTGTGCCATAAACGTTATCGCCAGTGACGGCGAAAACAATTTCCTTGTAACCACCGGCAGTGCCTTCGTTAAAGCTTGTGACAGCGATTGTCCATCCTTTAGCTTCACAGTATTTGGAATACATTTTGAACAGGTCTCCGGCAAAGATTGCGGCTTCGTCGCCACCTGTGCCACCACGGATTTCCACAATGGCGTTTTTAGCATCCTCCGGGTCTGCGGGGATAAGCAGGATTTTTATTTCTTCTTCGAGTATCGGAAGCTTATTGGAAGCCTCATCGAGTTGTTCCTTAGCCATAGCACGCATGTCCTCGTCGCTTTCAGTGTCAAGGATATTTTTTGCCTCAGAGATGTTGTCGAGGAGGTTTCTGTATTGTCGTGTGGCTTTAGTGAGCTTTTCGAGGTCTTTATATTCTTTAGTTAGTTTGACGTATCTTTTCATGTCGCTTATCACGTCGGGGTCAGTGATAAGTGTGCTAACCTCAGCAAAACGAGCTTCGATTCCGTCGAGACGTGAGAGTAACGAGTTTTCTGCCATTATGTTTTGTTGTTTATTTGTTTATTATGAGGCTACAAAGTTAATCATTTTTTTTGGGGTGGGCAAGTTTTGATGCTCTTCGGCTCCAAGCGTTGAAGTTGCATTGAGATTCGATTTGGTCTTCGATGTCGTCAGGGAGGGTGGAGAAGAAGTCGTGTCCGGTGACAGTCTCGACGGAGTCTATAGTAACAGCACAAGGCTGCATACCTCCAATTACTTTAGCGTTAGGCATAATGAATGCGATAGCGCTGTTTTTGTCTTCGAATGGCGAGAGAATAACCTTGAAAAAACGCTGAGGGACGGCAACTTTGTTGTCGCCGAGGTATTCTTTTATTTCATCGGTAAGAATTGGACCGCAGATGATGATGACAGATGAGTCTTTTTTAGCGAGGAGGCGGCATTTTTCCTCGAGTTTTTTCCAAGAGCCACGGTTTAGGTCTGGAGCTT
>CALYOL010000159.1 GCA_945231345.1 uncultured Porphyromonadaceae bacterium | reverse complement strand
TTAGATTATTTCCTCAAAATCCACTTCGAGAGGCTTGCGTTGCACAAAGTCCCATAGGCTGAGTGAGCGGATTTGGTAGTAGTAATACCAGTATCGATAGAGGTTTGAGATATATTCCAGTCGAGACTTGTCTTTTGTGACGCGAGAGTCGTTCAGGTCCAGAGTAGAGATTTTTCCGCGAAGGAATGTTTCCACATTTGTATCGTAGCGTCGGCGAGCAATTGTGTCTGCTGTCATTGCAATTTCCACCTGTGATTGCTGGTTGTTAAATCGCTCCACGAGGATAAAAATGTCTTGATTAAACTCTATAGCTTCCTGGCGCAGCTGATTTTGGATTAGTTTTTGGTTGCTTTGAGCCACTTTTACTTTCCCGCGGCGTTTACCCCAGTCAATAAGTGGAATTTTTACGCCCACTTCCACAATCTGGTTGTCTTTCAGGTGATTGTAAGCATCAGAAAACTCACTTGCGGTGCCGGTATATCCCACTTGCGCAAACAGTGTAATTTGTCGCATGTCGCCTTTAGCCTTTGCTACGTCGTAGTCAGCCTCAAGCTGTCGGCGACGCAGGTTTTTAGAAAACTTGTTGTGCTCAAGAGCCTTTTGCAAAACGTCGTCGTAAGTTACGTCTACCTGTGGCAGATTGTCAGGGATTATCGGTTCTATCACTACGCATTCGTCATAGTCCAGAAAGGTTCGCAGGCGGAACATATCGCTTTTCATCGTTGAAATTGCATCGGTGAGGTCAGACTGTGCTTCAAGAACGTTTAGCTTTAGCTGCAGCACGTCGTTTTTGCTTATTTGCCCCATATTTCTCTTGGCCTCGGCTACTTCGAAGAGGTGACGTGCGTTTTCAAGGTTTTGCTGTGCTATATATACGCTTTCGCGGTCGCTGAGCAAGTTGAAAAAGTAGTTTATAGCGGTCATTGCTACTTTTTCAGAAGCCTCGATATATTCAGCCTTAGCCTCCTCATATTTCAGAGGCTCAATTTTGCGGTTCCATTTTACGTTGTTAACACCGAAAATAGGCTGATTAAGTGTAATTGCCACAGGGACAGACATATAGCGGTTGCCCGTGTTTGGTCCTAACTGGCGATAAAAGTCAAGAGAAGTGTTTAGTGAGAGCGTACCGCCTGTGAGCCATATATTCTGGTCAATAGACAGTGTCCCTGCCATGTCAAGGTGATTGTTTCTCACAAATGTAAACGAGCCGTCGTCAAGTTGATATGCTCCATAACTCTTAGAGTAAGAGGGTAATGTAGCCTGAATGTTTACTTCAGGCAGCAGAGATGCCTTATATGAGCGATACTCCCAGTAATATGCTCTGAGATTGTTCAGAGCAGACTCTGCGGCGACGCTTTTCACTCTCCCTCGCTCGATAGCCTTGTCAAGCGAGAGAAAAATGGTGTCGTTTGCCATTGCCCTCATGCTAAATAGAGTGCTGAGAAGCATGAATACTATTGCCAATATTTGTGCCATGGTGTAAATAGCTATGTTATTGTACCTGTCTGCCGTCGAAGAAGCGCACGATGCGAGAAGTTTCCTTGGCTTGAGACTCGTTGTGAGTTACCATAACGATAGTTCTGCCGTCTTTTTCGTTCAGTTCGTGGAGAATGCCCATAATCTCGCTACCCATTTTGGAGTCAAGGTTACCGGTAGGCTCGTCGGCGAGGATAATTTCCGGATTTCCTACTATGGCACGGGCGATAGCGACACGCTGGCACTGTCCGCCGGAAAGCTGTGAGGGATAGTGTCCGGCACGATGTGCAAGACCTACGCGTTCAAGCACTTTCTTTGCAGCTTCACGGCGTTCGCTGTCACTCATTGAGCGGTAGAGCAGGGGTAGGATGACATTATCCTGCACACTTAGCGAATTGATGAGGTGGAAACTTTGAAACACGAAGCCCAGAGTCTTGTTTCTGAACTGAGCCAGTGAGTTATCGTTAAGTTTTGTGGTGTCGCAGTCTGCGATTGTCACTGTGCCGGAAGTTGGCGTGTCAAGTAGTCCAACGATATTTAGTAGCGTGGATTTTCCGCAGCCAGAAGGTCCCATAACGGACACAAATTCACCTTTCTCTACATTGAGGTTTACGTTTTCAAGTGCTACTGTTTCTATTTCTTCTGTGCGATATATTTTGTTGATATTTTGTAGTTTGATGATTGACATAGTTGTATTGAATTTTAATGTTAATTATTCTGTTTGTATAGACTGTTTTTTATTCATCGTGGAGTGCCACTGCAGGATTTATTTTGCTGATATTGAGTGCCGGGATAAGTATGCCTATGCTTACAACGATGAGCAGCAATACAAGTATCACTCCTGACACAATCATAAAGTGTTCGCTAAAATTGTTTACCCAGCAATCTATTACACCCGAAACATCTTTTGGTACGTAAGGATTGCTGGTATATAATCCTTCAGATATGACGTACTGTAAAAAGCAGGCAAAACCGATTATTGAGCCAATTATCGTAAGCACAAAACCTTCACCAAGGAGCATGCCCACAATATTTTTACGAGAGGCGCCAAATGTTTTCATTACAGCAACCTCGCCTTTTCTCTGTCTTGTCTGTAGCCAGAATGTGCCTACAACACCTATACAAAGGTTGATAAGGAAGAATGTGAGCAGAGAGAGTTTAAGATTGTATTCTCCGGTAATGTCCATATTCCAGTCAGCGGCACATTTGTTGAGTGATTTGGCACTGCCTATTTGCAAAGCACCAGAACCGAAGTTTTCTTTCACTTTAATCAGATTTTCCGCAAAATCATCAGCATCAATGCCGTCTTTAAGTCTTACCATGAAATTCAGCATACCTTCTCCATTGATTTTACTGTCAAAAGAACAGAATACAGCGTTGGGTTCGCGATTTATGGAATAAGGGCGAATGTCTTCAATAACGCCTACAACCTTAAATGCGTCTTCATCGCTGTCTTTTTCCTGACGAATTATTTTTCCCATTGCATTTTCTCCCGGGAAAAGTGATTCTGCAAAGCTGCGAGTGATTATAACTTCATTTTCCGCAGTATGAACTTTTGACAAATCCTCCACATTAGGGTAACCTTCTGCACTTTTTACACCTAACGTTTCAAAGAAACCGGTATCTGCATAGTAATACATTAGGTACACATGCAAAGACTTTTCATCGTTCACATAAAAAGACCGAGTCGAGTTACCTAAACTTTCAGGAAACGTAAAAGAACATTCTGCAATGCTTTCCACTTCAGGCAATGTAAGAAGTTTGTTCCTTATATTCTCGTAGTCCTGTGGTGTAATTTCGCCATGAATTGAATTTACCACGCCGGGGTCGTCAAGTTTATATGAACTGATAACACAAAGATTGTCACGGTCGTAGCCTTTAGGCAAGTTCAGGTCGTAGGTCGTAACCAGAACCTGGTCCAGCATTAGCCAGGATAGGATTGTTACCAAAATCAGTTCTGCTATAAGCCAGCCGTTAAGTTTGCGGCGGCTCCAAATATTTTTGAAAATTAGCTTTATCATTATCTGTTTTTGTTAAGTGATTCTACAATATTATGACGGAGAGACCACCATGCCGGGATTACGGCAGACAGGGTGTTGAATATCAAGATTATGCCAGAGGCGATGAGGAAGATAGTAGGTGAGAAAAGCATAGATGCGGTCACCTGTGGGTCAAAGTCCTTGAAAAAGTAGGTCATAAGCGGGTCCATCATCAGTATGATTTCTTTCATACCGAAATATAAGATTAACCAAGACATTATCATACCCAAAAGCGAGCCTGCGAGGGTGTAAAGCAGGTTTTCTGTGAAAATTTGCGCCAAAAGTGAGCTTTTTTTCGCACCAAACGACTTTCTGATGCCAATTTCCGCCTGTCTGCCGTCCATATTTCCGGAAATCATTCCGCTCAAATTAAGTGCCGGAACCAGCAGAAGCACGAAAATAATCAACATATTTTTGCGGGCGATATTCCACCAAGAAAAGTCTGCATCATCAATCGTCAATCCTTGCATCACAAAGCGGAAATGCGACTTTGGCTGCTCACCCAGGTCAAGTTCCCACTCGTCGGCAATCGGCGCCATCATTTGTTCACAAAGTTTGTCTAATTCCTCTTTCATTGCTTTGTATTGAGCATCGTCTTTCACTACGAGAACAGCCTGTCCGCCTCCAATAATTCCATTAGGATTCATACTTTGCAGTCTTTTTCGCGGACAGTATATGTCTGCGTATGAAAGACTGCAAAGCTGGCTACCCGTTTTTACCACTCCGCACACAGTGTATTCACTTTGTAGTTTTATGGTTTTGCCTATTGCATCTTCATAGTTGTCACCAAAAAAAGATTG
>CALYOL010000158.1 GCA_945231345.1 uncultured Porphyromonadaceae bacterium | reverse complement strand
GATTAGTTACTCCAATGCTTGCTTGATGTCTTCGAATATATCATCAACATCTTCAAGTCCTACGGAAAGGCGGATAGTGGTGTCGAGTATGTCCATTTCTGCGCGCTGCTGCGCTGTGAAAGGTCCGAAGATTGTTGATGCAGGATGTATTGCGAGTGTCTTGTTGTCAAACAGGTTTGTGGCGCGCTTTACGAGCTTTAGCTTGTTTAGGAAGTCAAAGCAAGCCTGTTCATTCTCAAGGTCTATTGTCATCATTGCGCCGGCTGTCTTGCCATACTGTGAAACAGATATTTCGTGGAACGGATTGTCCTCAAATCCCACATAGTTTACGCTTTTGATAGCCTTGAGTGTGCGCAGACGAGTTGCAAGCTCCAGGGTATTGCGAGACTGTAGTGTATAGCGCGCATTAAGGTTTTCAAGTCCGAGTGTCTGCATATAAGCCACATGGGGAGTCATGTATGCGCCAAGGTTCATCAGGATGTCGCGGCGCATCACGTCCTTGAAGTTCTCCACCGTGCCATAGTCTATGATGAGTCCGCCTACGGTTGTAGCTCCGCCTGAGATGTATTTTGTACTTGACACAACCTCTATGTCCACTCCCAGCTCGTGTGAATTAAACTCTGTAAACGGTATTACGGTAGTGTCTGCCACTACTGGTACGCCGTGGCTGTGAGCGATAGTGCTCAGTGCGCGTGTGTCTGCCACCTCAAGCTGGGGATTTGTCATAATTTCAAAATACAGGCAGCAAGTATTCTCGTCTATTGCAGCCTTTACTTGCTCAAGGTCCAGCAAATCCACCGCACGGCATTCTACGCCAAATCGAGCTAAAGTTTTTGATATGAGAGCATAGGTATTGCCGAAGAGGTGGCGAGAAGTTACTATATTTTTCCCGGCTGCAGCAAGGCACATAAGAGTGTTGCTGATAGCTGCCATTCCTGAATTGACAGCCACAACGTCGCGCGCTCCGGTAAGCATTTTCACGCGTTCCTCAAAATTTATTACTGTTGGATTAGTTATGCGGGAATAGTCCGGTTCATTGATGCGTCCGCAGAAAGCATCTGCCATTACTGTTGCGTTGTCAAACTCGTATGCATCAGTGTGATAAACCGGCATGGCGATAGCACCGTATGCGTCGCGGTGAGGAAATGGCGACTGTATTGCTATGGTATTCTTTTTCATTTGTTTAAAAAAGTTTTTTTGGCTTTGTTGCTTGAAATTCTTTGAGATATTTTGGAGTGCAGTATGCCGTGTCAAGAAAGTCTCGGCGGCTGTATGCTCTCTCCGCAAGTGCACACATATCCACTGCGAGTGGCTTGATGTCATCAACAAAAATTGCGTTTTCATGCTTGATTACGTCTCGCACCTTGTCGCTCCCATTACCGAAAAACGCAACCGCGTTTTCATTCAGCCACTTGTCAAAACTGTCAGGTTCCACAATGAGCGGAGTGGGCTCTACAAGTGCGTTAAGCCCAAGGTCATAGACAGCTGTGTAAACTTCCATTCGGCGTGCGTCTATCATCGGAGCAAACAGTGTTTCCGGTTCCAGGTCGGCACGAAACATGGCAGAGACTGCCATTAGTTGTAGGGTGTCGATTCCTATGATAGGGATGTCAAGCGCATACGCAAGCCCTTTTGCTTCAGAAAGTCCGATTCGCAGCCCGGTATAGCTGCCGGGTCCCATGCTTACAGCCACCGCATCAAGTTTCAGCTCTTTTTCTCGGGCATAGTCAAGGCAGCGCTTTACATACCCGGTAAGCAGTTTTGCATGATTTTGCCCCTCGAAACATTCAAGGTGAAACAGTATCATGCCCTCCGCAGTCAGTGCTGCAGAACAGACTTCTGTTGAAGTGTCAATATTTAAAATTACCGCCACAATATCAATCTTTAAAAATTAATGCAAATTTACTCATTTTTTGTGTAATAAAAACAATAGATATGCTATAAAAATGAAGATACCATAAAGTGAACTTCAAATAGTCGCACTT
The DNA here is from genome assembly GCA_945231345.1 of uncultured Porphyromonadaceae bacterium. GTDB lineage: Bacteria > Bacteroidota > Bacteroidia > Bacteroidales > Muribaculaceae > CAJUPY01. The sequence goes on along the minus strand of CALYOL010000158.1, from coordinate 2,340 downwards.
TATGGTATCGCATATTCCGTTATGATGATTATTCTTTGTCTGCAGGCTGATATAGTGGAGGATTTTGGTAATCTACCCCTTTGAGCCACTTGTCGAGCCAGCGGAAGAATACGCGCTGCCACATGACAGCATTTTGTGGTTTTAGAATCCAGTGATTTTCATCAGGGAAGATGAGCATTTCTGCAGGTATACCGCGCAGGCGTGCGGCATTAAATGCCATTTCACCCTGTGAAGAAAGAATGCGGAAGTCATATTCTCCGTGAGTAATGAGGATTGGAGCAGTCCACTTGTCAATAAAGCGGTGAGGAGAGCCGTTTGCAAATGTGTTTTGTGCAGCTTTGTTATCCTTATCCCAGTAGGCGCCACCCATATCCCAGTTTGCAAACCACATTTCCTCTGTCTCAAGGTATTGAGTCTCTATGTTGAAGATGCCGGCATGAGCGATGAGACATGCGAATCTGCCATCATGATTTCCCGCCAGCCAATATACGGAATATCCGCCATAGCTTGCACCAACGGCTCCAATGTGTTCGCCGTCAATATAAGCCTCTTTCTTCATGTCGTCTACAGCACTAAGGTAGTCGCGCATGTTTTGCCCCGGATAATCCTTGGATATCTGAGCATTCCATTCTGTCCCGAAGCCTGGGAGACCGCGGCGGTTTGGAGCGATGACGATATATCCTTGTGCTGCCATAAGTGCAAGGTTCCAGCGGTAGCTCCAGAACTGGCTTACAGCCTGCTGAGGTCCGCCCTGACAGTACAGGATGGCAGGATATTTCTTTGATGGGTCGAAATCTGCAGGATATAGCACCCAAGTGGTCATCTCCTTGCCGTCGGTGGTTGTTACCATTCGCTTTTCAACCTTAGGCATATCCACAGCAGCGAGTAACTCATCGTTTACGCTTGTCAGTTTTGTCACCTTTCCGTCTGTGATTGCGCAAACCTCGTTAGGCGCGAGGAAAGAGTGATACATGGATATGAGAGTGTTTTCCCCGGCAGGAGAGAGAGAAGCGTAGTCGCAAACTCCCTCAGCGACAGTTTTCACTTCGCGGCTCTCCACATTGATGCTGAAGATTGGAGTGACTCCAAGGTGAGGTGCAGTGAAATAGATATTTTTTCCGTTCGGGTTCCATGCAATAGCATCTGCGGCATAGTCCCAGTCAATAGTGAGGTCACGTTTTTCGCCCGTAGCCATGTCCATGACGAAGATACGGTTTTTATCGCTTTCATACCCGTCGTGCTCCATGCTTAGCCATGCCAGCTGAGTGCCGTCCGGTGAAAATGCCGGATTTGTATCATATCCCATCATGCCCTCGGTGAGGTTTCGGGTAGATTTGTCTTCGAGTGAATAGAGATATAGGTCTGAATTTGTAGAAAGGGCATATTCCATACCCGTCTTTTTGCGAGAGCAATATACGAGGCTCTTGCCGTCTGGTGACCATGAGAAGGATTCAATGCCGCCGAAAGGACGCATCGGACACTCGTAAGGCTCAGCTGCCATGATGTCCTCGATGTTTGTCAGCTCGTTGCCGTCAAAGTCTGCGAGGAATGGGTGAGGAATGTCTTTTGTCCAAGTATCCCAGTGCTTATACATCAGGTCGTCTATTACACGTCCTGTCGCCTCCGGAAGGTCTGAGTAGACGTCTTTTGCCTCGCGAGAGTACTTTACTGTTGAGATAAGTATTACCTTTTTGCTGTCCGGAGAAAACAGGAAGCCTTCAATGCCGTTTTCAATGTTTGAAACACATTTTCTTCCGCTGCCGTCGGCATTCATTACCCAGAGCTGGGGCGCGCCACCTTCGGCATAGATAAATGCGATTTTGTTACCTCCGTCAATCCATGCGGCTCCGCCTTCCGACTTTGCTGTGCGGGTGAGTCGGGTCTGTTCCGTGCCGTCAATGTTCATCACATAGAGGTCGTTGTTGCTTTTGTTTTGCTCTACGCTCTCGTATGATACGTTGTAGAGTACTTTTTTGCCGTCAGGTGAGACGGCAGGCGCAGAAACTCTGCCGAGTGCCTCAAGCACGTCGATAGAGTAATGCCGATTTTCAATCTTGACTTCGGTAGGGCGGTCGATTATATTCTCGTCCTGTTTGTCAGATGAGCATGATGTAGCAGCCATCATTGCCATTGTCATTGCGATAGTAGTTAGTGTTTTTGTATTATGCATAATATCATATTTTTTCGTATGCTGCAAAATTACAAAATTTTATTGAGAATTTGCATAATTATGTGTGAAATACCCCTAAAATCCGCAAAAAGCCCCAAAATTGGTAAATTCGGTCAGTCAATTGACGATTTTTACGTAAAAATTGTCAATTGACATTACCTTTTTTACAA
>CALYOL010000157.1 GCA_945231345.1 uncultured Porphyromonadaceae bacterium | reverse complement strand
TGGATGGTACAAGTGCCTGTGTACGAGTCAGTTCATTAAGCTCTATATGACGCTTTTCGCATATCTCCTTCACATTTTGCAGCACTTCTTCATTTTGCACAAGTTCGCCACCGAAGATGCTGAGTAACACAGATTTAGTGATGTCGTCCTTCGTCGGACCAAGTCCCCCTGTGGTGATGACGATGTCTGAGGTGGCAAGTGAGCTCTCAATCGCGGACGTTATGTCGGCGGCATTGTCGCCTACGGTTGTCACTCGGTTTACAGTCCAGTTTGAAGAGCCGATGATGCGGGCTATTTCGCCTGAATTTGTGTCGGTGACCTGACCAAGCAGGATTTCGTCGCCGATAACGATTATTGAAATATTCATCTGGTTTTTATAGACTTACGCGTGCAAATGGAGCCGCATCGTAAGGACAAAAGTCTTTGTCTAAATATTTATAATATCCGGCAATCGCCACCATTGCGGCGTTGTCTGTTGTGAATGCTCGCTTGGGTATAAATGCCGTCAGATGGTGACGCTCACAATAGTCTGCAACGGCTTGACGTACACCGGAGTTAGCTGACACACCACCCCCTATTGCAACTGTTTTTACACCTGTCTGCTTCACTGCCTTGTCCAGCTTGTCTAACAGGATTTCTATGATTGTAGCTTGAAGCGATGCCGCCAGGTCCGCCATGTTTTCTTCCACAAAGTTGGGATTTTCCTTTACCGCATCGCGCAGAGTGTATAAAAACGATGTTTTCAGTCCGCTAAAACTATAGTCAAGTCCTTGAATATGAGGCTTTGAGAACTTAAAGCGCTTCGCGTCGCCCTGTGCCGCCAGCCGGTCGATATGCGGTCCGCCGGGGTAGGGGAGTCCCATCACTTTTGCGCACTTGTCAAATGCCTCGCCCGCCGCGTCATCTATCGTCTGACCGATAATCTGCATGTCATTATAGTTCTTCACCAAAACCAACTGTGAATTTCCCCCGGAGATGAGCAGACAGAGGAATGGGTATTCAGGCACGGTGTCATCTTCCTTTTCCCTCACAAAGTGTGAAAGCACATGTCCGTGCAGGTGATTTACGTCAACAATAGGTATCCTTAGCCCCACAGACAGCCCCTTTGCAAATGATGTCCCCACTAATAGAGAGCCGAGAAGACCTGGCCCGCGTGTAAAGGCTATGGCGGTCAGGTCTTGCTTTGTGATACCTGCCCGTTTGATGGCAGTATCCACCACAGGCACAATATTTTGCTGATGTGCCCGCGATGCCAGTTCCGGCACTACGCCTCCATATTCTTCATGGACTGATTGCGACGCGATTACATTGCTCAGAAGTACTCCGTCGCGGATTATTGCGGCGCTCGTGTCGTCGCATGATGATTCTATGCCGAGAATTGTTATGCTCATTGCTTTCTTTGTCTTTTTTTATTTTGCAAAGTTACAACAAACATTTGTTATGACCCACTTTACACCTCTAAAATTTCATTTTTTCTGCTTTATCACTTACTTTTAACGCTTTCTGAAGGCGTAACCCCTACGACAGACTTAAAGACGCGAGCAAAACTGGAATAATCTGTAAAGCCGGAGTCTATAGCTACGGTTTTGAATGGAGTCTGTGGATTTTCTTCGAGAATTTTCTGTGCTTTTTTCACTTTTATCATCTGGATAAATGCTACGGGAGTCTTTCCGGTGATAGCTGTGATGCGGCGGTGTAGCTGGCGGGTGCTGAGCTGCATTTTTTCGGCGAGAGATGAAACATTCACATCCTTGTAGGTGTCCAGCATGGCTATTGCTTCTTCCACTAATCTCCTGATAAACAGATTGTTTTCCTCTGTTTCGCTATTTTCACTGTCGCCTTTCGGCTCAATGTTTGCAACTATTTCTTTCGCTATCATTTGAGAAAATTTCTCACGCAGTAATCGCCTCTGTTCAAGGAGTTTATCCACTCTCATGCGTAATTCGTCGGCATTGAACGGCTTGGTAATATACGCGTCTGCACCGGCTTGCAATAGAGCAAGTTTGTCATCTTCTGTTATTTTTGCGGTCACTACGATAATCGGGATATGGTTTATTTTCTCATCGCTGCGTATTGCCTTGCAGAGTGAGAGTCCGTCCATTTCCGGCATCATCACGTCTGTTATGATTACTTTGGGCGCATTTTCTCTCGCCATATCCAGAGCCACTTTCCCATTTTGGGCAAATAGCACGAAGAATGAATTTTCAAATTGAGAGCCTATATATTCTGCCACGTCGGCATTGTCTTCCACCACCAGTATTTTTGGCTGCTCTGGTTTTGCTTGTTCCGCTTCCGCCTGGTAATCTGACTTCGTTTTATGCTCATCTTTTTCGGGTATTCTGCCTATCTTAGGCTTGTCTATAACCACCTCACTTTCAATCTCTTTTGCGATATTGTGAATTGGTACTGTGATAGTAAATTCAGTTCCAACTCCCTCCTCGCTTTTCACGTTGACAGTGCCGCCTATAGTTTCCACTATTTGTTTGATGAGGGCGAGTCCCACGCCGGTGCCGCAGTGTTCTGTGTCTGTTCCGTGAGTGAAAAATGGCGTGAAAATGTCGTTGATGTGTTCACTGTTTATTCCGCAGCCGGTGTCGGAGCATGTTATTGTGGCATTTTCGCCTGTTTTTTTGATGTTAATCGTGATTTTACCCCCGGTTGGAGTGTATTTTAGGGCATTTGAGAGAAGGTTTCCAATCACTTTGTTTAGATAGTCCGGTACAAAGTCCATCACGATATTTTTTTCACCTGTTACACTGAGGTTTATGCCTTTTGTGGATGCGTATTCCGAGTATGTTTCGGCAATCATAGTGATATACGTTGCTATGTTGCCTTGTCGCCAGTCTGGCTCGCCGCATCCGAGCTTAATTTTCGAAATATCAAGGAGTTGTGTGATGAGTGTCAGTAGTCGGTTTCCCTGTCTGTGAATTGTGTCAAGCTTTTTGCGCGTTGGTTCTGACGCGTCAGAGTTTTTGGCGAGGTCTTCGCTCAGACCGAGTATTATTGTCAGGGGGGTGCGGAATTCGTGGGTGATATTTGTGAAGAAATTTTCGCGTAAGTTGCTGGCTTCCTTGAGTATACGGTAGCTGTGGGCGCGGACTTTTTGGATATACAGCATGACGCAGATTGCAGTTATCAGCACTATCGCTATGCCTGTAAATACTATGAACCACAGCCATTTAGCGTTTCTTTCTTTGGCTAACTGCTCGTTTGCGAGTTCCACTTTTTGTTTTTGGCGGTTGCGTTCAATAGTGATTCCTGTGTTGTGTATTCGGCTGTTTTTGTCGTCGTTTATTATAGAGTCATTGTAGGCTGTTGCGGCGACGTGGTGTATCAGTGCGTCATGGTAAAGTCCCTGGTTTTCAAATAGTTTGTAATACAGCATGTGTATTTTCGCAAGGTGTTCTATGGAGTGTATTTCAGATGCGGTTTTTTCTGCCTCAATGAGCAGTTGGAGTCCTTTTTTATACTGTTTAGAGTCGATTTTTATAGAGACGAGAGCTGTAAGTGGCTCAAGGGAGTGCCATTTGTCTTTGCTGTGTTGCATTATTCTGTAAGCGGTTTCGTATTCTTTTTCCGCTTCGGCGTACTCTCCATGTTCTTCATGTAGTTCGCCGAAATAAGTGTGGCAAAGTGCGATGCCGAGGTTGTTGCCGTCGGCGAGGTTTAGTTCAAGGGATTTTTTGTAATAGTCCAGTGCAAGTTCGTCTTTGTTTTGAGCGTTGTATATGGCGCCAAGGTTTGCGTAGTTTATAGCCTGTCCTGTTTTGGAGCCGAGTTGTTGTTCACCGGCGAGGGCGAGTCGGAAAGCGGAGTCGGCTTGTTGGTAATTGTGTATTGTGAGGTATATGTTACCGAGTCCGTTGAGAGAGACAACTCGGTTTTTTCGCATAGTGAAGCTTGTGTCTGTAGATTCTTCAGAGAGTCGCCAAGCCTCGTAGTGGTATTCTTGGGCGACGTCAAGTATTCCCATACGTCGGTAGTCTGTACCGATGTTGTTGAGTGCCTGAATTATTTCCGAGGTGTCGCAAGCCTGTTTTGCGAGTTGTAGTCCGTCATTATGAATTTTAAGGGCTTCGTCAAAACGGCTTTCGTTTCTGAGTTGTTTACCTTGCCGGCGCAGAGAGATGATGCTGTCGCGCATTTCTTCGCTCTCTTTGTCTGAATTTGAGTTAGAACCACAGGATGAGAGGCTGCACGTTGCGATAATGCAGGTGATAGAAATAAGGATAGTGCACCACATAGCCGGTGCGATGCCTTTTCGGCAGACACAATTATTCATAGTCTGATTTTTTAATACTCAATTATATCGGTAGGCGGTTGCCGATTGCAAAGTTAAGAAAAAATAGTGAGATAAAATAAT
>CALYOL010000156.1 GCA_945231345.1 uncultured Porphyromonadaceae bacterium | reverse complement strand
GCAAACAGTCCGTCTTCAGTGCCGGCAAGCATGTGATTGTAGTTCTTTAGAATTTCTTCCGTAGTGAGTGCTTTGCCGCTGAATAGACGCATTTCGTCGATATAGCCGCTGAAAGCGTTGTCTGCGTTGAATGTATAGCTACCACCCATACAGATACCGCTCTTTACGCTATCTTCAAAGTTTATCGGCGTGATATGCATCTCCTGTGAGAGTGATACGGTGTCGAGTTTGTTGATGGCGGTGACGATAGCCTTGTTGTTTTTGCTTACACTCAATGTGAGCGACGTATAATCGCGTGTAGGGAGAAAGATGCCCGTCGTGTCGGTTCTTTCACCTTGCGACAACATAAGTTTGTAGCCGTCGTCGGTGTGCTCTCCAAGGCTCAGACTAAGTTGACCGTCAAGGTCGAAGAATACGGGTGATGCGCCGTTTTGTACATCGTTAGGACGCACAAACATCTGAACGGAGAAGTCTTTGCCGTTGAATTTCTCGTTAAGAGTCTTTCCGTCAAGGTCAAGGAACAGACCGTCGCCGGCTACCTGTGTGCTTACAGCGTAGAATTGAGAAGCATCGCTTGCCGTTTCGCTGTTTTTCACAAGGCTCACTCGTGCATCTTTCACAGCAGTGCCGGTTCCGTAGGTTATACGCCCCGAAACGATACCGGTAGAGCGGCAGAAGCCTTCGTCGGTTTCGTAGAGTTGCGTTTCGGCTGTACCACAAGATGTTGTTGAAATCACCTTATAGTCATAGTAAAGACCCGGTTGTGCCGTGTTGTCTTCGTAACTGTAGTAAGTGTTGGTGCCGGAAACTTTATACAAAGAAGCCCAGTTTTCGGTGCCTTTGACGCGGCGGAGCAGTTCGTACTTCGTAGGATTGGAGTCAACTTGCTTTGCCTCCCACGACACTTTTACCATTCCTTGGTAGTCGCCTTTGGATGTAGTCACGCTTAAGACTTTAGATTGTCCGTCAAGTCGCACCACTTTCGTAGTGTCGCTTGATGCAAGAAAACCTTCAAACAGCGTTCCTTGTATCATATATTTATAACCGGTACAAACAGAGAGGTTTTGGTTGTCGGTATAACTGAACTGTACGTCGTTATTGTTGTTGAGCATTTTTGTGCCCACCTGCTCCCATTCGCCAGCTTCGGTACTGTGCCTCATAATGTTGAAGGTGAAAGGCAGCGACCCTTTGTATGGCTCGCTCTGCCATGCGAGTTTGACAGAACTTTCACCGGCTACTATAGAATCGACCTTGATGATGAACTCTCGCTCTATTTTGCAATCCAGTCCTTGCACAAGTCGGTTAATACGCACGCCGTCAGGAATATCTTTAGGCCGGAATTCTATTTCATATCGATAGTCTCTATCATATTCCGGCACATCATCAATATATTTCCGTGTCGATGTGAGAATCTTATCTGCTATGAGCACTTTGGCGTCCGGGTCGTCTTTCGGATAACGGTAGAGTGAAAAAGAACCGGTAGAAAATGCGTTGCTCAATTCGGATAATCCCCAATTTAGCGTTGTTTGTTTCTTCCATTTATCCGTATTGCTCGTAAAATTCTCGGCGCGGAGGAAATCTTGTAGTTCTAATTCTTTACAACTCCATACTGTGGCTTCCGGATAGGTACCTGCAGGCACATAAACCGAGTGTTGCACATAGATTTTGCGAGGTCCATATGCGGGATAAGAACTATCTACATTGAAGTCCATATTGCCGACAGACGAAGCGCCTTGTGAAAACTCCTTATATCCGCTGAATTTTGTCGGGTCGGCATATTGATACTCGCCATTGATATATTTGCCTGGATGGTCGCGCGACACTGCTACATAGTTTTTAATGCCTGTATTAAGGCTTCCAGTCAACCGAGCATTTGTATAGTCGATATATTCAGCCTTAAAAGTGCTTTCTTTGAACGGGTTAGCAAGTGCATTGAATTTAAAGTCGCGTGATACAAATCTTGTTCCTTCGTTATTTGTTTTCCACCAACCTTTAATGGTAACTGTGTATCGGTGGTCGACTCTGAATTTGTCAAGAAAAACATGAACAGTGACGTAAAATCTATCGTTAATCTTGCGAGGGTTCCACCACTTGATGGTGTATTTCACACCGTTAATAGTTTTTGTGTATGTGTTACCCCACCAGCCGTCGTTGCCTTTTTCGTCATTAAGTCCACTATCGTTACCGGTGTTGTTGCTTCCGGGCCATGCCAACTCAAAGTCGGGAGAACAAATGTAGTTGCCGTCAACATAGAGAGCCGGACCGGCGGCAGAGCCTTCTGTTGCCGTATGTAAGAAGAAAGAGTCGCTACCATTACAATCGTAGAAGCAGAGACCAATCTCCATATGAGGCTTTTCGAGTGACGGGTGCCAATCCATTGCGGAATATGTAGTCTCAAAGTCAAATGCCGCATGAGACTTTTGCGACACTAATGCAAACAGCATCAACAGAACAGATACTACAAATTGCCGCCTGAACAGTGTAGGCGGACGAGAAACGTCCACACTCCTTGGCGGACGCTCCTTAGGTAAAAGTTTGTAATTCATTTGTTTGATTTTTAATTGATTTTTAATAAAATTAACTGTCATATGAAGTAAAAAGCGGAGCTTTAGCTTCGCAACGCAAAATTACCGATATAGCAGTTGGGGCAAATTATGTTTTTCGTTGTTTTCCCCTGTTTTTAGTGAAAAACAACAATGACAAAGGCAAAAAACAACAAAAGAATTACTTTTTTTGGGGGTGTCAAATATTCTTATTTCACACTGTCTCTGTATTCCTGCGGAGTCATTCCGGCAAACTTTCTGAAAGCATTGTGGAAATTGCTGCGGTCGTTAAATCCAACCTGCTCATGGAGATGCGCAAGCTGCAAGTCGGAACATTCCCGGATAAGGCATTGTGCATATTCGAGGCGTAACCGTTGCCTCCAAGAGCGGAAAGTGGTGTTGTGCACATTCTTGAAATAAGCGGCGAGCTGCTGGCGAGTGACGCAGAGATGCTCAGCCACCTCGTGGGTGCTGACATCAACCTGTGTAAAACCTCTACCCGCCACCCATTCGTTGAGCGCTTTCTCTAATGCTTCGTATGAGTTCTCGGCAAAGGAAGTAGAGACTTCGCCGGCAGCACCGTCAGGCACGCCGGGCAATGTGAATGTGAATTTAGGTTCAGAAGCCTTATCGTTCATGTTCTCAGCAGCCGCAAGGAAGAAATCGCCGTCGATGCAGTAGTTCATAATCGCAACAACCACATATACATAATATACAGTGTAAATTATCACAAAAGCGTTATATCCCCAATGGTGAAGAGGGACTAATGACGCAATGGCGGCAAGGATTCCTATTCCGAGTGCGCTGTAGAAAAATTTCTTTATCGGGTCAAGATGGTAGTCAACGTTCTCGTCGTAATAGTTTTCAAGGTCTGCAGCCGTGTCTTTTACCTGCTTTCTGAAGCTGACTGTGTGGATGACGAGCTGCAGCAGATAAGCGGCAGCGGCTAAATACCAGACATAAGTATGCACCTCCGGGGCGAAAATCTTGGTAATCACCAGCAGGCAGGTGAAAAGCGAGATAAATCCGAAAGCCCACAGTGTATTATGGAAAGACTTGCAGCTGGTGAGCATCACGGAGGCTGTCTGTGTTAAAAGGAGAGCCTGGTATGATGCCACACACAGAGTTACGGTGGAGAGCATATCGGGCTCGTTGCTGTCTATTTTGAAAAGTCCGGAAATTGCCAGAATAGTGAATGTCGCGACAAGAAACCGCCGTGCCCGCGAGAGTGGCTCCCAGCGCAATTCTTCGGGAATGCGAATAATCGCCAGCACAACAACGGCTGTGGCGATAGCTGCTGATGAAAGTAATGAAATGAGGTGGTCTATTGTCGTAAGCATATTTATGTGATAAAATAGTGGTGTCTATGTGCCAGCCACATAGTATGGTGCAAAGTTACGAAGTTTTTTGAAAAATAGAAAAAAATTGTAATGATTTGGTGGTGAGGGAGAGGAGGTTGGCTCAAAATGAGGGGATGCAAGGAAAAAGTTGAGAAAATTTGCGGTAAATTTGCGTAGTTGGAAAAAAGTTTATATCTTTGCAGTCCGAAAACCGCGTAAATAATAATAAATAAAAAATATAGGCAATGAAAAGAACGTTTCAACCATCAAACAGAAAGAGAGTCAACAAACATGGCTTCCGTGTAAGAATGGCAACAGCAGACGGCCGCAAGGTACTCGCTCGTCGCCGTGCAAAAGGTCGCGCACGCCTTACAGTATCTGACTCTATAGCAGGAAAGTAATCGCTGATTCATATCAGAACGAATAAGCAGGCGGTGTCAACGAGTGTTGGCATCGCCTTTCCTGGTAGGATAGATAATAGA
>CALYOL010000155.1 GCA_945231345.1 uncultured Porphyromonadaceae bacterium | reverse complement strand
TTTCCATTCAACCAAATTTTTGCGTAATTTGGCTGAAAATCGTTGCGTAATTTGGCTGAAATTTGTTGGTGAATTTGGCGAGAAACTGTTGGGGCGTTTGGCGAGTAATCAGAGTTGCTTTATATGCTGCGAAGATAGTGGTTTAACATTTGTTGAAAAATCGGCTCAAAAATTTTTTGGTAAATAGGCGTATTATTCGTAAATTTGCACGATTAAACGCATGCAGACGTAGGATAGCTTCAATTTCAGCCCACTCTGTGTGTTTTTGTTCGTGGAAAAAATAATACAGCATAATGAATATCTCATACAAATGGCTCAAAGAGTATGTGGACTTTAATCTCAGTCCTGACGAGCTCGCAGCAGCCCTCACATCTATCGGCCTTGAAACAGGCTCAGTAGAAGAAGTTGAATCAATACGCGGAGGACTTCGCGGCATTGTTATCGGCAAAGTACTTACATGCACCGAACATCCTGACAGTGACCACCTACATGTCACTACTGTAGATTTGGGAGACGGACAGGCAACGCAAATTGTATGCGGTGCACCAAATGTAGCTGCAGGACAGACGGTTGTAGTAGCTACGGTAGGCACTACACTATATGACGGTGACAAAGAATTTAAAATAAAAAAATCGAAAATTCGCGGAGTTGAATCTTTTGGCATGATTTGTGCGGAAGATGAAATTGGCATCGGAACATCTCACGATGGCATAATAGTGCTAAACGATGAAATAGCTCCCGGAACCCCTGCTGCGGAGTATTATGGCATCAGTTCAGACTACGTCCTTGAAGTGGACCTCACCCCAAACCGCATTGACGCCGCCTCACACTATGGTGTTGCTCGTGACTTGAGCGCAAAACTCGCCGCACAAGGCATTTCTGCTCCACTCATCCGCCCGGAAGCAGAAGGACTTGAAGTGAATAAGAGCTCAGAGCCTGCCATTGACGTAGAAGTGGCAAATCCTGAGGCTTGCACGAGATATGCCGGTGTAACTATCCGCAACATAAAGGTTGCTGAAAGTCCAAAATGGCTTAAGGACAAGCTCACTACCATCGGACTCCGCCCGATAAACAACATTGTGGATATCACCAACTATATTCTCCACGCATTCTGCCAACCTCTCCACTGCTTTGACCTTGACAAAATCAAGGGAGGCAAAATCATCGTCAAGACTTGTGCAGACGGCACTCCATTCACCACCCTCGACGGTGTAGAACACAAGCTTGACAGCCACGACCTGATGATATGCAACACAGAAGAGCCAATGTGCATAGCAGGCGTGTTTGGCGGACTTGATTCCGGCGTGACAGAAGACACCACATCTGTGTTCATCGAAAGCGCTTGCTTCAATCCAACCTCTGTACGCAAGACCGCACGCCGACATACTCTCAACACCGACTCCTCATTCCGCTTTGAGCGCGGAGTTGACCCTAACGGCACAATGTATGCACTCAAGATTGCCGCTAAACTCATTCAGCAGCTCGCAGGCGGAGAAATTGCCGGTGATTTCATCGACATTTATCCGGAACCGGTAGCTCCGGCTGAAGTAAAACTTGAGTATAAATATCTACGAGACCTCGTAGGCAAAGATATACCACAGGAAACTGTAGACAGCATCCTCGGCGCACTTGAAATAGAAATCAAGAGCCGCGAAGAAGGAGCAGTAAATCTCGCAGTGCCTACCTATCGTGTAGATGTGACACGCCCATGCGACGTGGTGGAAGACGTGCTCAGAATTTATGGCTACAACAACGTGGAAATGCCGCAGGCTCTGCATGCCTCTCTCTCGTTCAAGACCGCCACAGACAGTGCAGACGACCTCCAGAAACTGATTTCAGAGCAGCTGACTGCGCAGGGCTTTAATGAAATACTAAACAATTCTCTCACAGCCGAGGCTTACTACTCAGACCTCAAGACATATCCGGCTGACCACTGCGTCCACCTGTTAAATCCGCTGAGCAACGACCTCAATGTGATGCGCCAGACCCTGATTTTCGGTGGACTTGAGTCAATCGCTCACAATATCAACCGCCGACTGCCCGACTTGCTGATGTATGAGTTTGGAAATGTATATTTCTGCAACCCGGAAGCTCAGTCAACTCCAGAGGCTCCGCTTGCTCCATTCAGTGAGCAATCCCGCCTCGCCATCTGGCTCACGGGAAACATCCGCCAGCAGTCTTGGAACTCAGTAGCTGCTCCTGCCACAATCTACGACCTCAAGGCAATCGTGGCAAATATCTTCACACGCCTGGGTGTAAACGCTAAGGAAGTAGTTCTCAAGCAGAGTGCGGACAATGAACTATTCGCAGCTGCAATCTCTATCGACACTCGCTCAGGCAAGCATATCGGATGCATGGGTATGGTGGCGAAGGCACAGCTGAAGAAACTCGACATTAAGCAGGAAGTTGTCTATGCTGAACTCGACTGGAAAGCCCTCGTAGCAATGGCACTCCGCAGCAAGGTGACATACGCACCGCTGCCAAAGACTCAGCCGGTTGTTAGAGACCTCGCTCTTTTGATAGACAAGAGTGTCACAATGGAACGCATCGAGGCTGTTGTGAGAGAAAGCGAACGCAAGTTGCTCCGTACCGTTAAGCTCTTTGACGTTTACGAGGGCAAAAACCTACCTGAAGGCAAAAAGTCTTACGCAATCTCTATCACCTTGCAGGACGACGAAAAGACAATGCAAGACAAGCAGATTGACGCAATTATGAACAAAATCATCACCAACCTCAAAAAACAACTTGGTGCTGAACTCAGATAATCGAAATAATTAATAATAATCATAACAAAATAATACAACACTCATGGGAAGAGCCTTTGAATATCGCAAAGCAAGAAAACTCAAACGTTGGGGTAACATGTCTCGTACATTTACCCGTATTGGTAAAGAAATCACAATCGCTGTAAAAGCCGGTGGTCCTGACGCTTCTTCTAACCCACGCCTCCGCGCACTCCTTCAAAATGCGAAGGCTGCAAACATGCCAAAGGACACTGTAGAACGCGCAATCAAGAAAGCTACAGACAAAGATGCAGGCGATTACAAGGAAATTACTTACGAAGGATACGGTCCTTTCGGTATCGCTATCTTCGTAGAGGCAGCTACAGACAACAATACCCGTACAGTTGCTAACGTACGCTCATACTTCACAAAATACGGCGGTAGCCTCGGCACTCAGGGTTCGCTTACTTTCCTCTTTGAACATAAAAGCGTGTTTAAAATCAAGGCTAAGGAGGGTGTAGAGCTTGAAGACCTCGAACTTGAACTTATCGATTATGGCGTAGATGAAATCGTACCGGATGAGGAAGAAGGCGAAATCATGCTCTATGGCGCTTTTGAGGAATTTGCGAATATCCAGAAGTACCTTGAAACAAACGGTTTTGAAATCGTAAGCTCTGAGTTTGAACGTATCCCTAACGACCTCAAAGACGTCACTCCAGACCAGCGCGCTACTATCGAGAAGCTCCTTGAAAAGCTTGAAGACGACGAAGACGTGCAGAATGTCTTCCACAATATGAAGGAGGAAGAAGACGCTGAATAAATGCACAGTATGCGTAACTCGCAATGATGTGTGTCTTTAATAATTTTGCTAAGGCAGAGGCTGTGCTACATTCACAGCTTTTGCCTTAGTTTATAAGATTTAATAACCTAATTACGACTATGTTTTCAGGAATAGTAGAAGAAGCCGCACAGGTTGTGGCTATTGATAGAGATGGCGGCAACGTGCATCTGACAATAAAGTGTTCTTTTGTAGATGAACTGAAAATCGACCAGTCTGTGGCTCACAATGGGGTTTGCCTCACTGTAGTAGCAATAAACCCGGACAAGACATATGTGGTAACTGCAATTCAGGAGACTCTGGACCGCAGTAACCTTGGTCGCCTCGTCCCCGGAGACCTTATAAACCTTGAGCGCTCAATGATGATGAACGGACGACTTGACGGGCATATCGTACAAGGACATGTTGATACTACTGCTCAATGTGTAGAAATAGAAGAAGTTGACGGTAGTAAATATTTCAAGTTTCAGTATGCTGTAGACCCACAGCTCGCTGCGCAGGGATATGTGACAGTAGAAAAAGGCTCTGTGACTGTAAATGGTGTTTCTCTTACAGTCTGCAACAGCACTCGTGACTCGTTCCGCGTGGCAATAATCCCTTATACACTTGCTCATACAAATTTCTGCAAGATAAAGGTGGGAGACATCGTAAATCTTGAGTTTGACATCATCGGCAAATACCTCGCCAGGCTAATGCAATTCAAGTAAAAAAGCAATAACTTAATTAACAGGGTGTACCAAATAACTTAATTTTGATACACCCTGTTTATTATCGTTATATATTGCTCTATTTCTGGTTATTTGCCATTT
>CALYOL010000154.1 GCA_945231345.1 uncultured Porphyromonadaceae bacterium | reverse complement strand
AGTAACGCCTTATTGTTATAGATACCAAACTTTGACGATGTATCAATCGTAAGCCTTCCATATTGGGTCAGCGCAACGCCTCCGCCATATCCTGCTGTTCTTGTGTCATTATTCCATAATCCTTCTATTGTATGACCGGTAGTACTCCCTTTACCGTCTGTTGTATCAATCGTCTCATCTGGCGACCCGGCTATCATGTCTTTCTTTTTGCGGTGATTAGCCACATTGTTGCGGATTAGGCCACCCTTATATGTCACCTGTGCCTCCTGCACTAACAGCCCGCCACCAAGACAAGCCCAGTTATCTTCTATTACATTATTCTCAAGCGTCAGCTTTATATTGTTTGGCGTACCATTGTTTATAGTTCCGTCTGTTCCTATCGCACCGCCCGCCGCACTCACATTATTCCTGAATGTTGCGTTTTTAATCAAGACCTCTTGATAGTCACTGTTCGTTTCCGTAACCCAATCATTCATTATGAATACTGCGCCTCCGCCTACTTTCGACTTGTTGCCCTCAAATAATGCGCCATTTATTGTTACGCACTTTGTGCCTTCGCGCGCTCCGCCTTGATACACAAACAATGCACCGCCTCGGCCACTCCATCCACTTGAGAGTGCGTAATTATTTTTGAAGGTCGCATTATTGATTGTCAATTTTGTTTTATAATATGAACAAATCGCACCTCCTCCGCCGCCATCAGCATGATTTCCTTCAAAAATAGCTTCACTATTTATTGTTATATCGGCTGTCTGCCCTATTATTGCTCCGCCAAAGTCTGCTGCCGAATTATTTTTAAATGACGCTTTCTCTATCGTCAATTTAGCGGATTCCACATACATTGCTCCGCCATTGTACATGGTCGTTTTATTATTTTCAAAGGTCGCGTCACCTTTCATCTCAACATCGCCATTTGTAATGTAGACGGCACTTCCGGATGTAGATGTATTTCCTGTATATTTGCCATTGTTTATGGTCAATTTTGGCTTCGCAAATCCACTGCCGTCTTTGCCTACTTTCGTTTGCCATAATATTCCTGCACAACCTCTTCCCGCAGTGTTGTTTTGGAATATGCAGTTATCCATAGTCACATTTCCTGTGAAATACTCGTTAAAGCGCATTAGACCTTGGGGGTCTGCAGGATTACTTCCTGCCTCTTGTACTGTATTGTTTACCGTACAATTTATCATCGTAACCGAACAATTAGTATTTGCCGAGTTTTTTCTTAGGTCACCATAGCAGGTTATGATACAACCTCCGCCTCCGGGACTTTTCACATTCTCAAATTTAACGTTTTCAAGATAGGTCGGTCCTAAATTATAATACCAGCCTAAATAGTCATTACTTCCGGCATTTAGTTTTATGCACGAGCACTCACATGCTGGGTCATTAGCCTTCATGCTGGAGAATACTACATTTCTGAATATCACATTTTTTAACGTTAGCTTACTATTAGATTCTATTAGTCCCCATATTATCCTGTTAAATGGCTGAGACCTGTTTTCAGACAGACCTGTCATTGTCTCCCAGTTATTAACACCGTCTGTCACTGTATTCCCCGAACCACCATCTATTATTATCGGATTTTGCTCACTTTCGCCTTCAATAATAAGTTCGCCACGCCCCCATACTGTAAACATGCAGTTATTGTCAACCGTCTGATTATGTCCGGCACCTGATGTTCTGGAGCCCCAAATACGTTGAAAGATTGTTACAGCATGTCCTGCGCCTTTATTTGTTATATAAAGCTTTGCATTTCCAGCTGGTGATACTCCGCCTGAACCTGAAGAACCTATATATACTCGGTCATTAATACTTACGTCATGTTTCAAATATACCTCCTCATTGTTAGTTCCACTCGCAGGATTATGGATTTGTATAATTTTATGATTATCTCCTAACCATGATTCAGCATTTGCCGGGTCATTAACTCTTACGCTCCAATTATTTATATAGTAATTTATCGGTGCTTGTCCTTGCGCTTGTCTGTCTGCATTAATCTGTGCAAGTGTTCTTTGCTCCGATTCCAAATGTGTTCCACTGGCACAATTAGTCACATCTCCCAACAATCTCAGCGGAGAAAGCAAAAACAAGGCGAGCAGTAACAAATACCCCCCCCCGATTACTTTAAGTGTTGCTTTAAGTTTCATAGTCTTTTCTGCTTATTATCGGTGTTTTCGGCAGTTTTCAAAATATTTGCGTTTATCAAACTGTTTTTTTATTGCGTTACTTATCCGTTGCAAAGGTAGTAATTATTTTGTAATATTCACACATTTTTTACCAAAAAAAATTCATTTTTTTATCTCTCACATGTGTTTTTATTAGCTTTTTGTTGTACCTTTGCGCCAAATATTTTTCTTTTATGAGCGACAGCCTTGTTATTATACCAATGTACAACGAGAAAGAGAACGCGTCTGCTATCATCGACGCCGTTATCGCTCTTCCTCATGATTTTGACATCCTCGTTATAGACGACAACTCTCCTGACGGTACTGCTGCTATCGTTAAAGACAAAATAGCACAATACCCGGACCGTGTTTTCATCATTGAGCGTGCCGGTAAACTCGGACTCGGTACCGCTTACATCACCGGATTTAAGTATGCCATCGATAACGGTTACGATTTCATCTTCGAGATGGACGCCGACTTCTCTCACAACCCCGACGACCTCCTCAAGCTTTACAAGGCTTGCCACGACGACGGCGCTGACCTCGCTATTGGCTCAAGATACGTCACCGGCGTTAACGTCGTTAACTGGCCTATGGGACGTGTCCTTATGTCTTACTATGCCTCTAAATACGTCCGCTGTGTCACCGGGCTCCCCGTCCACGACACCACCGCCGGATTTGTCTGCTACCGCCGACAGGTGCTCGAAACTATGGAGCTGGACAAAATCCGATTTAAGGGATACGCTTTCCAGATTGAGATGAAGTTCACCGCTTACAAGTGCGGTTTCAAAATTCAGGAAGTCCCAATCATCTTCGTTAACCGTGTCCTCGGTACAAGCAAAATGAGCGGTGGCATCTTCAGCGAAGCCGTTTTCGGTGTCATTAGGCTCAAAGTTAACAGCTGGTTCAGAAAATACCCGCAAAAACAATGACCACGGTAATCCACAGCGGTACCATTATAAACGAGGGGCACCGGTTTATCGGATACCTCGCTTTTGCCGACGGATTTATCACCGATATCGGGCGGATGCCTGTCCCAAATCATCTTCTCGAAAGCTCTCAATGCATCGACGCCACCGGTTGCTATGTCATACCCGGTGTCATTGATACTCATGTCCATTTCCGCGACGGTGGCGATGCCGAAAGCCCTAAGGGTAACATCGCTTCGGAAAGCCGGGCTGCCGTCGCTGGTGGGGTCACTTCTTTCATCGACATGCCTAACACTGCACCGCCTACTGTCTCTATCGACGCTTGGCAAAAGAAAATGGAACATGCCGCTTCGGCAAGTGCCGCTAACTACGCTTTCTTCCTCGGTGCCACTAACTCTAACCTCGACACGCTTATCAACGCCGACTACTCGCTAATCCCCGGTATTAAACTTTTCATGGGGGCTTCTACCGGAAATATGCTCGTCGATAGCGACCGTATGCTCAACGACCTTTTCTGCCGTTGCAAAGACCATATCATCGCCGTTCATGCCGAGGACCAGGCAATCATTGACGCTAATAAAGCCGCTCTTATCGCTAAATTCGGCACCGATGACCTTCCCGTCGCCCTGCATCCTGAGCTCCGTAGTCGCCAGGCTTGCCTTTCATGCGCTGATAAAGCCGTCAAACTCGCAAAAAAATACGGCTCACGTCTTCACATTCTCCACATATCCACTGCCGACGAGTTAAACCTCCTCGATGACGGTAATATCGCTCATAAACAAATCACAGCTGAGACTTGTCCGCATTATCTCTATTTTCATGATAAATATTTCAAAAGGCTCGGCGCTAAAATTAAGTGCAACCCTGCCATAAAGGGAGAAACTGACCGAAATGCACTCCTTAATGCGCTTATCACCGGCAAAATCGACACCATTGCTACTGACCATGCACCTCACTTGCTCGCTGACAAAGAGGGTAACCTCTTCTCTGCCGCTTCGGGCATGCCTGGCATCCAATTTTCGCTGCCGTTAATGATGGACTTGACTCTTTCTCATCCTCACCTCACTATTGAGCGTGTCGTGGAACTTATGTGCCACAATCCCGCTTCTATTTTCGGAATTGACCGTCGTGGTTTTCTGCGTATTGGCTATCATGCTGATATCGCTATCGTTAAACGTGAACCTCACACCATTTCTGACTCCGATGTCCTCAGCCTTTGCGCCTGGACTCCTTACGCCGGATTCGAAATCCAACACAAAGTCATTAACACCTTCATCAATGGAGGAAACTCCCC
>CALYOL010000153.1 GCA_945231345.1 uncultured Porphyromonadaceae bacterium | reverse complement strand
GTCAGGTGATTTTTTAATCTGCTTTTCCCGTCATTCCCCTTGATTTTTACAAAATTAATTATAAAAGTTTGATAATTAGGTAAATAATAATTACCTTTGTACGGACATTCATTGGCATCTTCGTCCGTGCTTAACGGATATGTGGCTCGCCACACGCCCTTATAAGCACGAACAAATCTGCTCAATGACTGCCCGCCTCTGCTTTAACATTTATTATGAAACAGGCTCTAAGTCAGGGACGAGTGGCAAAATGAAGAGTCTGAGGCTTTTTATGTCTAAAAAATGTATCACACAGGCTGTTCGCCTTTCACTTGAGAATTTCGGAGTACTTAATTTTGAGGATAGGGGAACAAAACGTAAAATCAGCATAATACCTCTATACGACGTGAAACATATCTTTCATTAAGCAAATCATTAGGCAAAAATACGATAGCTATTCGTTTTTTGTGTCATTTTTAGGCGATTACGACGGATTTTTGTAATTTTGCAAAATAATTGAATTATACATTACACGAAAATGAGACATTTCACTAACGTAAACGATATCGGTGACCTGCGCGCCGCTCTGGCTGAGGCGATTGAGGTGAAAAAAGACCGCTTCGCCTTCACGCATCTGGGCAAAAATAAGACATTGCTCATGATTTTCTTTAACTCATCACTCCGCACCAGGCTCAGCACACAGAAGGCTGCAATGAACCTGGGTATGAACGTGATTGTGCTTGACGTAAACCAGGGCGCTTGGAAGCTGGAGACCGAGCGTGGTGTGATTATGGACGGAGACAAACCGGAACACCTGCTCGAGGCTATCCCTGTGATGGGATGCTATTGCGACGTTATCGGTGTGCGCTCATTTGCCCGTTTTGAGTCAAAAAAAGACGACTATGAGGAGAAAATACTGACTCAGTTTATCCAATATTCCGGACGCCCGGTATTCTCTATGGAAGCTGCCACACGCCACCCTCTGCAGTCGTTTGCTGACCTTATCACCATTGAGGAATTTCGCAAGACCGACCGTCCGAAAATCGTCTTGACATGGGCTCCTCATCCTAAGAGCCTGCCACAGGCTGTGGCTAACTCATTTGCCGAATGGATTAATGCAACTGGCTATGAGCTTGTAATTGCAAATCCTGAAGGTTACGACCTCGACCCGAAATTTGTGGGAGGAGCGAAAGTCACTCACAACCAAGACGAGGCTTTGCGTGGCGCAGACTTTGTATATGCCAAAAACTGGAGCGCTTACGAAGACCCTAATTATGGCAAAGTCCTGAATATGGACCGTAGCTGGACTGTTACGGCTGAGAAAATGGCTCTCACAAACAATGCTTACTTCATGCACTGCCTCCCCGTGAGAAGAAATATGATTGTAAGCGACGACGTTATCGAGGCGCCTACATCACTCGTTATCCCGGAAGCCGCAAACCGCGAGATTTCCGCGCAGGTGGTACTCAAACGAATTCTTGAATCTCTTTAAAAACAAATAATATTACTCGATATATGAAAAATTTTAAACGTACACTTGTCACTACTGCCCTTCCTTATGCTAACGGTCCGGTTCATATCGGACACCTTGCCGGTGTATATGTACCCGCCGATATTTATGTGCGATACCTGCGTCTTAAAGGCGAGGACGTGATTATGATTGGCGGAAGCGACGAACATGGTGTGCCTATCACTATAAAGGCTAAGGCTGAAGGTGTTACTCCACAAGACATCGTGGACCGATACCACAAAATCATCAAGGACTCGTTTGAAGAGCTCGGAATATCATTTGATATCTATTCCCGCACTACCACAGACCTTCACTCTGAAACTGCATCTGAATTTTTCCGCCGACTTTACGACAAAGGCGAATTTGTGGAAAAAACATCTATGCAGCTTTACGACGAAAAAGCTAACCAATTCCTCGCAGACCGTTATGTGACAGGTGAATGCCCGCATTGCCACAACCTTAACGCTTACGGCGACCAGTGCGAGAAATGCGGCACTTCGCTCAATGCTACAGACCTCATCAATCCTAAGAGTGCTATCACCGGCAATACGCCTGTATTGCGTGAGACAAAGCACTGGTATCTCCCACTTGACAAATGGCAGGAAAAACTATCTCACTGGATTCTTGAGGAGCACAAGGAATGGCGTCCTAACGTTTACGGACAGTGCAAGTCTTGGCTTGACCTCGGGCTCCAGCCGCGCGCTGTAAGCCGTGACCTTGACTGGGGTGTGCCTGTGCCGGTTGAAGGTGCTGAAGGAAAAGTGCTCTACGTATGGTTTGACGCACCTATCGGATACATCTCAAACACAAAGGAGCTGCTGCCTGACACTTGGGAAAAATACTGGAAAGACCCTGAAACTCGCATCATTAACTTCATCGGCAAGGACAATATAGTGTTCCACTGTATCGTATTCCCTGCTATGCTGATGGCTTACGGCGACAATTATCAACTCCCTGACAATGTGCCGTCTAACGAGTTCCTTAACCTTGAGGGCGACAAGATTTCTACCTCTCGAAACTGGGCTATTTGGCTCCACGAATATCTCCGTGACCTCCCGGGCAAGCAAGACGTGCTCCGCTATGTTCTCACTGCAAACGCGCCTGAAGCTAAGGATAACGACTTTACATGGCGTGACTTCCAGGCTCGCAACAACAGCGAACTCGTTGCTATCCTTGGCAACTTCGTAAACCGCGCTATCGTACTTACTCACAAGTATTTCAATGGCGTTGTGCCGGCACTTGGTGAGATTCAAGACATCGACCGCGCCGCTCTCGACGAACTCGCAACTATAAAAACCGCTCTCTCTGAAAACCTTGATGGCTTCCACTTCCGTGAAGCACTGAAAGAGGCTATGAACATTGCTCGCCTTGGAAATAAATACTTGCAAGATGCTGAGCCTTGGAAGGTGGCTAAGACAGACATGAAACGCGTAGAAACCATTCTCAACGTCGCTCTTCAGATTTGTGCTAACATTGAGGTTGCTTTCGCTCCGTTCCTCCCGTTCATGGCTGAAAAACTCGCTAAAATCCTTAAAATCACTGATAACAACTGGGATATGCTCGGCAAGAGCGACATTATCGCTGCCGGAACTCAGCTTGAGCAGCCTGAACTCCTCTTTGAAAAAATCGAAGACGAAACAATTCAGTATCAGCTCGACCGTCTTGAGCGAATTAAGAAAGAAAACGTAATAAAGAACTTTAAGCCTGAGCCTGTAGCTGAAACCATTGATATTGAGACATTTGCAAAGGCAGACCTCCGCGTGGGTACTGTACTTGACTGTCAGAAAGTAAAAAAGGCTAAAAAACTCCTCCAGTTCTCTATCGATGATGGAACAGGTGAGCCTCGCACTATCCTCTCTGGCATCGCAGAGCACTACGACCCTGCTACTCTCGTCGGAAAACAGGTTGTCTATATCGCAAATCTCGCACCCCGCACTATCTGCGGAATCGTATCAAATGGCATGATTCTATCTGCCGTAAACGCTGACGGCTCTCTCACCGTCATTTCTCCTTCTGCACAGTCTACTCCCGGCGCAAAAATAGGATAATACATCTCACGCAACCACCATG
Organism: uncultured Porphyromonadaceae bacterium; assembly: GCA_945231345.1. Taxonomy (GTDB): domain Bacteria; phylum Bacteroidota; class Bacteroidia; order Bacteroidales; family Muribaculaceae; genus CAJUPY01. Next base: position 919 of record CALYOL010000153.1, on the reverse strand, counting down.
AACAGACACCAGCCACACATCCTGATTATCTACACCGGAGGTACTATTGGCATGATTGAGGACGCCGTCACCGGCACCTTAAAACCATTTGATTTTGACCATCTGATAGACAACGTCCCCAAAATCAAAAAACTCGACTATGCCATAGACCATATCCAGTTTGAAAATCCGATTGACTCCAGCGACATGAGTCCTGAGCTTTGGGAGCAGATTGTGTCAAGTATCAGCGAAAACTACGACCGATACGATGGTTTTGTAGTGCTTCACGGCACAGATACAATGGCTTACACCGCTTCAGCACTCTCCTTCATGCTCGGAAATCTCCATAAGCCGGTAATCATCACAGGCTCGCAGCTCCCTATTGGTGAGGTGCGTACAGACGGCGAGGAAAATCTGATTACCGCACTGCAAATTGCTGCAGCAACCGATGCTACAGGATTTCCAATGGTTCAGGAAGTGGCTATTCTGTTTGAAAACTATCTCTGGCGCGGAAACCGCTCCACAAAGATGAGCGCTGACAATTTCAACGCTTTCAAAAGCAACAATTATCCCTCTCTCGCCAAAATCGGACTCGGGATACACTTTAATCAGGAGGCGCTGTGGCGTAGCCCGTCACGCCGTCCGCTTGACGTGAAGCCGCACCTCGACCCTGCTGTAATGGTTCTTGACCTCTTTCCCGGTCTTACTGAAAACATTCTTCGCTACCAGCTCGCCACGCCCGGCGTTAAAGGCATAATTCTTCGCACATACGGCGCCGGAAATGCGCCTACCGACCATTGGTTTACCGATGCTATCGCTGAGGCTGTAAATCGTGGCGTGGTGAGAGTAAACATTACACAGTGTGCAAACGGGGGAGTGAACGACCCAAGGTATCTCGCCGGCGACCGGCTTGCAGCGGCGGGTGGGGGTTCCGGACACG
>CALYOL010000152.1 GCA_945231345.1 uncultured Porphyromonadaceae bacterium | reverse complement strand
TACGAGCGGTAGAGTCGTCGAGGAGAGACAGTTCAACCATTTCCATGTTGCAGAAATAATCGAAGTTACGGTTTCTGTCCCAAACGTAAGCGACGCCGCCACTCATACCAGCGGCAAAGTTTCGACCAGTGTCTCCGAGGACAACCACACGTCCGCCGGTCATGTATTCGCAGCAGTGGTCACCCACGCCTTCAACAACGGCAATAGCTCCGGAGTTGCGGACAGCAAAACGCTCACCGACTTTACCGTTTATGTAAACTTCTCCAGACGTGGCTCCATACAGGAGAGTGTTTCCGGCAATGGTATTTTTCTCGGCATCGAAGTTGCTGCGAACCGGAGGCTGCACAGAAATACGTCCGCCGGAGAGACCTTTACCGAGGTAGTCGTTGGCTTCGCCTTCGAGTTTGAATGTGATGCCGTGAGCGAGGAAAGCGCCGAAGCTTTGTCCTGCGGAACCTTTGAATTTAACATTTATAGTTTCTTCAGGGAGACCCTCGTTTCCATATTTAGCGGCGACAGCGCCAGAAAGCATGGCACCCACAGAACGGTCTGTGTTAGCGATAGCGTATTCAAGAGATATTTCCTTTTGTGCATCGAGTGCATCTTTCGCAGCATTGAGAATGGCGACGTCTTTTACAGAATTGATGTCGTGTTGCTGCTCCATAATGTTGTGCAGGGCAGCGTTTCCCGGCACGCGGTGTAAAATCTTGCTGAAATCGAGTTCGGATGCTTTGCTGCCAGCTTCGCGCTTGCGTATTTCAATGAGCTCGGTATGCCCGACGATGTCAGAGAGTCGTTTGTATCCCATTTGAGCGAGATATTCGCGGACTTCCTGAGCGAGGAAACGGAAATAGTTAACGACGTACTTATAATGTCCGCGGAAGTGTTCGCGTAATTTGGGGTCTTGAGTAGCGACACCGACAGGGCAGGTGTTTTGGTGGCATTTTCTCATCATGACACATCCGAGCACGATAAGAACGGTAGTTCCGAAACCAAATTCCTCAGCACCGAGTAGAGCCATAGATATGATGTCACGTCCTGTTTTGAGCTGTCCGTCGGTCTGGAGTCTTACTTGTCCACGGAGACCGTTAAGCACAAGAGTCTGCTGAGTTTCACTCAAGCCAATTTCAGGCGGAATACCAGCATAACGCATAGAAGAGGCAGGAGAAGCACCGGTTCCACCCTCGGCACCAGAAATGACGATAAGGTCAGCCTTGGCTTTAGCAACTCCGGCAGCGATAGTGCCGACACCACTTTCAGCGACGAGCTTGACGCTGATTTTAGCCTTAGGATTAACGTTTTTAAGGTCGAAAATCAGTTGGGCAAGGTCCTCGATAGAGTAGATATCGTGATGAGGCGGAGGGGAGATGAGAGAGATACCCGGAATAGAATGTCGAGTTTTGGCGATGATTTCGTTAACCTTAAATCCGGGGAGCTGTCCACCTTCACCCGGCTTAGCACCCTGAGCGACCTTAATCTGAATTTCCTCAGCATTAACGAGGTATTCAGTGGTGACGCCGAAACGACCTGAAGCGATTTGCTTAGTCTTGCTGGATAGCGAGATACCGTTGACGTCTGAATGGAAACGGTCGCTGTCTTCACCGCCTTCGCCGGTGTTGCTGCGGGTGCCTAACTCGTTCATGGCAAGAGCGAGAGCCTCGTGAGCTTCCTTGCTGATAGCGCCGAAAGACATAGCACCGGTAACGAAGTGTTTAACAATGTCTTCAACCGGTTCAACCTCGTCGATGCTGATAGGATTTTTCTTGAAATCGAAGAAGTCGCGGAGGAAAATGGGTTGTTCCTTGCCATCGACAATAGCGGTGAACTCCTTGAATTTCTTATAGCTTCCGAGTTGAGTGGCAAGCTGGAGAGTAGATATAGTTTCCGGGTTCCAGGCGTGCTTTTCACCGTCTTTGCGGAAAGAGAATTGTCCGATGTTAGGGAGTATTTCGTCAGGGTCACCCTGGTATCCTGCATCGTGGAAACGGGTGTAATCACGAGCGATGTCGGCAAGACGTATACCACCGATGGTAGACTGTGAACTGCCGAAATAAGCGCGGAGAAGTTCTTCGCTAATACCGACAGATTCAAAAATTTTAGCGCCACGGTAAGAGCGGATGGTGCTGATACCCATTTTGCTCATCACTTTGTAAAGACCTTTGCAGATAGCCTTGATATAGTTTTTCTCAGCAGTCTCGTAGTTCATCTGGACTTCGCCACGAGCTACGAGGTCGTCGAGGACAGCAAAAGCCATGTAAGGGCAAATTGCACTTGCGCCATATCCGAGGAGCAGGGCAGCGTGCATAACTTCTCTAATTTCGCCACTTTTGACGATGAGGGCAGTCTGTACACGTTTTTGTACAGAAATGAGGTGGTGATGGACAGCACTGACTGCGAGGAGAGAAGGAATAGCGGCATGATTTTCATCAACTCCGTCGTCGGTGAGGATGATGTAGTTTACACCTTCGTCAACGCTTTCTTCCGCCTTTTTGCAAAGGCTTTGCAATGCTTCACGGAGAGCGGATTCGCCGCCTTTAACGTCGAACAGCATGGGGAGCTGCACGGTGTTAAATCCCTTGTATCTGATGTTGCAAAGAATGTCGAGCTGAGTATTGTTTACGACAGGATGGGGGAGTCGCACCATCTTGCAGTGAGACTCATCCGGCAACAATATGTTCATGCCAACGGCTCCGATGTATTCGGTGAGTGACATTACGAGTTCTTCTCGGATAGGGTCGATGGCAGGGTTTGTGACCTGTGCGAATTGCTGTCGGAAATAATTGAAAAGGATTTGTGGCTTGGCGGAGAGGACGGCGAGAGGAGTGTCGTTACCCATAGACGCAGTGGGTTCGGCACCGTTTACGCACATAGGAGTGATTGTGCGCTCGATGTCTTCGCGGGAGAAACCGAAGATGCGGAGCTTGCGACCAAAATCGGGGACTTTATTTTCCACTTTACGTCCGCTGCGCAGAGTGTGGAGTTCGATACGGTTAGTAGAAAGCCACTGACGGTAAGGTTTGGCAGTAGCGAGCTGTTCTTTGAGTTCGCCGTCGTAATAAATTTTGCCTTCAGCGGTATCGATGAGCAGGATTTTTCCGGGTTGGAGCCTTCCTTTTTCCTTAATGTCACCCGGCTCGAAGTTAATAACGCCAGCTTCGCTTGCGACGACCATCATGTCGTTTTTCGTGATGAGGTATCGAGCGGGACGTAGTCCGTTTCTGTCAAGCATACCACCGGCGTAACGACCGTCGCTGAAGAGGAGGGCTGCAGGGCCGTCCCAAGGTTCCATCAAGATGGAATGATATTCATAGAAAGCCTTAAGGTCTTCGCTGATAGGGTTTTTATCGTTAAAAGATTCCGGGACAAGCATAGCCATGGCATGTGGGAGGCTTAGACCGGACATGACGAAAAATTCGAGTACGTTGTCGAGCGAAGCGCTGTCGCTCATGTTAGGCTGAATGATAGGCCTAATTTTTTTGATGTCTCCAAGAGCGGGAGTGCTGAGGACACTTTCACGAGCTTCCATCCAACCACGGTTTCCGCGAATGGTGTTAATTTCGCCGTTGTGAGCGAGGAGGCGGAAAGGCTGTGCGAGGCTCCATGTAGGGAAAGTGTTGGTGCTGAAACGAGAGTGCACGACAGCGAGTCCGCTGGTGAAATAGGGTTGTGTCAGGTCAGGGTAGTACTCACGGAGCTGTAGCGATGTGAGCATACCCTTATAAACGATATTTTTAGAAGAAAGAGAAACGATGTAGAAGTCGGGGTTAGTGACGCGATTCTCTATTTTCTTTCTGATAATATATAGAGTACGCTCAAAAGCATCGATGTCTGAGACACCAGTAATGAAAATCTGTTTTATATCCGGCTCAGTGGCGAGAGCGTCCTTTCCGAGGATTGAAGAATTTACGGGGACGTTACGGAGGTGCATAAGATTAAGTCCTTCACGCTCGATTTCTTCAATCATGATGCTAAGGATTTGCGCCTGCTCCTTTTCGTCTTTAGGCAGGAAAACGAGTCCAGTGCCGTATTTTCCTTTTTCAGGGACAGGAATTCCTTGCAGCAAAATAAATTCGTGCGGTATCTGTAACATAATACCGGCTCCGTCACCGGTTTTGTTGTCAGCGCCCTCGGCACCACGGTGTTTCATGTTTTCGAGGACCTTAAGCGCAGAGTCGACGAGTTCGTGAGATTTGTCGCCCCGGATATTGACCAACATACCGACGCCACACGCATCATGTTCATTTTCAAAACTATACAACCCTTCACGGCAGGGGTGTAAAGGCGTCCTGGCGTCTGCGTCACGCATATCATACGCCTCCTTTTTACCATTACCTTCTTTCATTGTATTATCCTATTGAAAGTTAATTTTCTATTTTATCGCTGCAAAATTACAAAAATCTTTCTTTTTCCAACAAAAAAATAAGAAAAAATTTCATTTTGTTTGAAAAATTTCTTCTTTTGTGAATATTTGCCAAGGTGATGGAATAAAAAAAAGAGACTCAGCGACTGCTGAATCTCCTTTTGGTTGTCTTGGAAGGATTCGAACCCTCACAGGCGGAACCAGAATCCGACGTGCTACCATTACA
>CALYOL010000151.1 GCA_945231345.1 uncultured Porphyromonadaceae bacterium | reverse complement strand
CTGAAACTGGTCGGTATCTACTGCGTATCTAAATTTCTTCTGTCTCATAATCCTTGGCGTTTTTATTCGTTTTTGCAAAGTTACAAATAAAAAAAGGCAAAAGCAATACGTTTAGCTATTTTTTACATTCTGTTCAATAACCTCTACTTCAGATTTTCCCTAACCTGCTCCAAATACTTCTTCATCTCCTCATAGTCGTGACTCTCCACGATTTTCTGCAGTTGAGACAGCTTCTCTTGAATAAGTTCCAATTGTTTCGGAGTATTAGGGTTAAACAGAATTTCAGACAGCAGAAAATCATCCTCGCTCATCAGTCCGCGCGCTATCGCCATATGGCGCTTAAAAGTCGTCCCAGGCGCATCTTGATGGCGCATAATGCCCGCAAAGACCAGAGTAGAAGCAAAAGGAATTGACAGTGAATAAGCGATTGTCTCGTCATGCTGAGTAAACGTATATTCCTCTATGTGAAGATGTAGCGAGTTATATAAGTCGCGGAAAAATACTTTTCCCAGGTGGTCGCTCTCTGATATGATTATTGCATTTTCCTGCGCCAGATTACTCATGGACGCAAACGTCGGACCGAACATAGGGTGTGTTGACACAAAAGGATGACCGCAAGTTGCATAAAACTCCGGCAGACCGGTTTTAACCGATGCGATATCGCTTATTATGCACCGTTCTGGCAGCACCGGCAACACCGCCTTAAATGCGTCAAGGGTATATTTTACCGTCGCACAGTTTATCACCATTTCCGGCGCAAACTCACGTATTTCTTCCATCGTCGTAAAACGCTGAGTATTAAACGTAAAGCGCAGACGCTGTGGGTCTGTGTCATACACAGCTAACTCATGCTGGAAGGAAAGTATATCGCAGAAAAACGAACCCATTTTTCCGGCTCCAAGTATCAGGATTTTCATTGCTTACTACCGATTAGTGTTTATTAAAGATTTCAAGCTGTATACGCACCGACTCTTCGTGGATTGCGGAGAGTAGCTGTTTCATAAAGTCTGCACTCATTCCCATCTCCACTGCCGATTTCACGCGAGAATTCATGATATCTCCATATCGCCCTGTCTGCAATACTGGTATACTGTGTTCTTTCTTGTACGTTCCTATTTCTCGGCTTACACGCATTCGTTTGTTGAGCACTTCCAGAAGCTCGTTGTCTATCTGGTCTATCTGCTGGCGCAATAGTGTGATGCTCTCTGTAGAACATGCCTTGTCGCGCAGAGCTATTGTGTTAAGGATAAAATTCAGCACGTCTGGCGACACTTGCTGTGCTTTGTCGCTCCATGCACAGTCCGGGTCGCAGTGCGATTCTATAATAAGACCATCAAATCCCATGTCAAACGCCTGTTGTGACAGTGGTGCTATCAGTTCACGCTTGCCACCTATATGGCTCGGGTCTGAGATTATTGGCAAATTTGGTATGCGCCGGCGAAGCTCGATTGGTATATGCCATTGTGGCAAGTTGCGATACAGATGTTTTCCGTATGCTGAAAATCCGCGGTGAATTGCACCAAGGCGTGTTATTCCGGCGTTGTTCAATCGCTGTAACGCTCCTATCCATAGTTCAAGGTCCGGATTTACTGGATTCTTAACCAATACTGGCACGTCTTTGCCATACTCTTTGAGTGTATCTGCTATCTCTTGCATCGCAAACGGGTTTGCTGATGTACGTGCGCCTATCCACAGGATATCAACACCTGACTCAAGTGCCTGCTGAACATGCTGGTGATTTGCCACTTCTATCGCAACTTTCATTCCCGTCTCTGCCTTCACGCGCTGTAGCCATGGAAGACCTGCCGCTCCTACGCCCTCAAAGCCTCCCGGCTTTGTGCGTGGTTTCCATATTCCTGCTCGGAAATATTTTATTCCATACTGTGCCAACTCGCGCGCTGTGCACATCACTTGTTCTTCTGTCTCCGCACTACACGGACCAGCTATTATCAGAGGCTTATCATCACATATCGGTGTGAGATTAAATCCATTATTCGCTTCCATTTCTATATCTTTTTAGTTGTTACGTTTATATTCTTCTATTCTTTTTAATGCTCGCTCCAGGTTTTCCACCGTCGCGCAAAGCGAAATTCTCGCATAGCGCTCGCCATTACTGCCAAAGATAAATCCCGGCGTGATAAACACTCGGGCGTTATATAGTATATCATCGCAAAATGCCTCTGCGCTTGACGCTCCTTCCGGTATTCTGCCCCACAGGAACAGTCCACGCTGACTCTGGTCAAAACCACAGCCAAGCGCATCCATTATTCTCTCAGCTACTTCTCGGCGACGGCTGTATTCGGCATTGAGCGTAGAATACCATTCTTTTGGTGCCTGAAGTGCCTTAGTCGCTGCAAGCATCATCGGCTTAAACTGACCGGAATCCATATTTGACTTCACTTTCAGTATCCACCCCACAAATGTTGCATTTGACGCAAGCATACCTATTCGCCATCCAGCCATATTATGGCTCTTGGAGAGTGAGTTTAGTTCTATCGCTATATCTTTTGCCCCTTCTGTGGCAAGGATGCTCATCGGCTTGTCATTCAGAATAAAGCTATACGGATTATCGTGCGCTATCACTATTCCATGTCTACGTCCGAAGTCTATCAACTTGCTGAACAGCTCTGCCGTCGCAGGAGTACCGGTGGGCATGTGTGGATAGTTTACCCACATCAGCTTTATCTCGTTTTCCGTCGCCAGACGCTCCAGCTGCTCAAAGTCTGGATACCACCCATTCTCCGGCTTCAGGTCATACGGGATGATGCGCGCAAGAGCAAGGCGTGTCGCTGAGCTATACGTCGGATAACCGGGATTTGGCACAAGCACCGCATCTCCGGGATTTAGAAACGTAAATGATATATGCACTATACCCTCCTTTGACCCTATCAGCGGCAATATTTCATTGTCCGGGTTAAGGGTCACACCATAATTGTCTGCATACCACTGCGCAAACTGTCCGCGTAGCTGTGGCAGACCTATGTATGGCTGATATGAATGATTTCCGGGTTGTTGTGCCTCTTTGCACAGTGTCGCTATTACATCTTCTGCCGGCATTCTGTCCGGTCCGCCTATGCCAAGGGATATTATATCTTTGCCTGCCGCATTCAGTGCCGCCACTTCTCGCAATTTCTTTGAAAAGTAGTATTCCTGTATCTCGGTCACGCGACTTGCTGGCTTTATCTGATTTATATTTTCGTTATCCATTTTCTATACCTTTCTGTTTATTTGTTACTCTGCCGTATAGCTGAATTCTGCATATTCTCCAAGGGTCTTAAAGTCTGTTATTAGAGGGGCTACTGCCTGTAACGCCTGATGATAGCGCTCTGAATCATCATACGTCAGGTCTACATAAAAGCGGTATTCCCACTCGCTGCCCACCACCGGAAGCGACTGTATTTTAGACAGGTTTATATCATAGAATGTCAGTATCGTTAGCACCTTGCGCAGTGCTCCGCGCGGATGAGGAAGAGTGAAAACTTGCGACGCGTTATTCGCAGTCTCTGCGGTCTCTTTGTCATGGTCCAGGATTAGGAAACGTGTAAAGTTGCGCTTGTTTGTCTCAATCCCCTTTTGGAGGATGTTCAGTCCATATAGTTCTGCCGCATATTCTCCGCAAACTGCCGCATGTCCGCTCAGCCGTTTTGACGCTATCTCCTGCGCACTGCCTGCCGTATCTGTCTTTTCTATTATCTTCAGGTGAGGATACTGTCTTAGGTATTCTTCACACTGCATCAGTGCCATTGGGTGTGAGTTAACCTCGCTCAGACTTTCTATCGTCTCTCCGGGCAGCGCACACAGCACATGAGATATTCGCATCTTATACTCGCCTATTATTCTCAGGTTGCTCTTGCGTAGCAACTCATAGTTTGGCAATATGCTTCCCGCTATTGTATTCTCTATCGCTACTATGCCATAGAGTTCTGGGTCTGAAGCCGTTGCCTGAAACAGGTCGTAAAACGTATCAAACTCTACTGTCTCCACTTCTCGCCCGACAAAAAATGCATGTGCCGCTGCATCATGAAAACATCCTGCTACGCCCTGTATCGCTACCTTTACCTTATGTCCTTTTTGTCCTTCCATTCATTTATAAAAGTAAATCCCGATTGAAGCTCCAACCGGGATTACAGTGTATCACTATTTTTAACCATTTTCAAACAACAATATCGCATATAGTCCCGCATTTATTTCTTATCAAAATAAAAGTAATAAAAGTAGCTATATGCATAAAATCGTTTCATTTTTCCTTATTTTTCCGCAAAGTTATCACTATTTTCTCAATTTCCCAAATTTTTCGCCTTTTTTTTCATTTATATTTTTAATTTCACTTCTCCCCTCCCTCTATTCTCTATTATCTATCCTCTATTCTCTAACAAAAAGGGCACCCTCACTTTTGCGAGGTGCCCTTTTTATCTATTTTTCGTTGCCGGTGCGATGTTTCACACCCGCCTCATTTTCATTCTTTATGCCTGATTATCGGATAATCTGCTTGCTTACCTTATTGCCCTGACGTACTATGTAAAGACCGTTCTGAGGATTCTCTACGCGTACTCCCTGAAGGTTAAAGTATTCTACTGGCGCATTTACATCATCCTCTGACACTGACTCTACACCTGTA
>CALYOL010000150.1 GCA_945231345.1 uncultured Porphyromonadaceae bacterium | reverse complement strand
GGATGCATAATATGGCAAAGGGGCTCAAAAGCCTTGGTGCAGATGTAGAGATTTTGACTTGCTTGCCAAATTATCCCAAGGGAAAAATTTTTGAGGGCTATCGCTGGCGTCTGTGGAAACATGAGGAAGTGGATGGCTGCAAGACATACCGCTATTGGACTTATGCTACAGTAAGTAAGAACCCAATAGCCCGAGGATTGAGTATGGTTTCTTATGCCCTGACTATGTGGCTGTTTGGACTGAAGAGAGGCACAATAAAAAGCTATGATTGTGTTATTATCCAGTGTCCGCCATTGCCGGTGGGAAGCTCTGCGCTTACACTTCTGAAAAAAGTTTTCGGCTGCAAGTGCGTGCTGAATATTTCAGATTTGTGGCCACTTTCCGCTGTGGAGTTGGGAGTGATGAAAGAGGGTAGCAAAAGCCATAAACTGTTTTCTAAGCTCGAAAAATACAATTATCGCACTGCTGATGCGATTTTGGGGCAGAGCAATGAGATTTTGCGTCATATTGATGGTTTTGAACCGGATAAACCGAAATTTCTCTACCGAAATTTACAGAAATATGAGGCATGTGCTGCTCATGCCGCTAAAGGTGAAAAGCTTCGGATTGTTTATGCAGGACTCTTGGGTGTGGCACAAGACATTAAGGGCATAATAGAGAACGTCGATTTTGCCGGGCTTGGCGCTGAGTTCCATATTTACGGTGGAGGTAATCAGGCTGAAGATATAAAGGCTCTGATTGCCGCCGGCAGAACTGATGTTATTTACCATGGATATGTGAGCAAAGAGAAAATAGGTGAGGAACTTGGAAAATATGACGTTTCGCTTGTACCACTTGCTGTAAGGATAAAAGGAGCGGTTCCATCAAAGATTTTCGATATTTTGCCACTGGGTATTCCGGTTCTTTTCTGTGGTGGAGGCGAAGGTGCGGAAATTGTAAAGGATTATGAGGTAGGGCTTGTGTCAGAGCCAGGGGATTATTCTTGTATAAGCAGAAATATCAGCAAGATGGCCGGCATGAGCAATGAAGATTTCAGGTCCTTGTCAGAGCGATGCATATCTGTAAGCACTGAGTATTTCAATTTTGATAAGCAGATGAAGCAAACCCTTGAGTTTCTTGAGACGATTGTAAACAAGTAAAAGAATATAGTAAGAAATGAAAATAGCAATGATTGGCGCCAGCGGCTTCGTTGGCACTCGGCTTATAGACTTGCTTAAAGACGATAAGCAGTATGAGATAAAGAATATTGACTTGCAGCCAAGCCATTTTTTCAATGACATTACAGTCATAGGCGATGTGCGCGAGCAGGAAAAGATAGACAGTGAGCTGAAAGGCTATGATGCTGTGGTACTTCTTGCTGCGCAGCACCGCGACGACGTCTCTCCAACGAGCCTGTACTACGACACAAACGTGGGCGGAATGGAGGTGACACTGAGGGCTATGGAGAAAAACGGAATAAAGCGGATAGTATTCTTTTCGTCTGTGGCAGTATATGGACTTAATAAGGAAAATCCCGATGAAAACCACCCTGCAGACCCCTTTAATCACTATGGCAAGAGCAAGTGGCAGGCAGAGCAGGTGCTTCAGAAATGGTATGAGACTCATGCCGACTGGAATATAGATATTATCCGCCCTACCGTCATCTTTGGCGAGAGAAACCGGGGAAATGTATATAATCTGCTCAAGCAAATATCATCGGGCAAGTTCCTGATGGTGGGAAATGGCAAGAATCGCAAGTCAATGGCATACGTTGGAAATATCGTGGCATTCGTGAAATACATGATAGACAATGTTACTGATGGCTACAACGTGTTTAACTACATAGACAAACCGGATACAGACATGAACAACCTTGTTGCCCACGTCAGCAAGGTGCTGAACAAACATATACCTGCCACGCATTTCCCATATTGGCTCGGTATGCTTGGCGGATATTGCTTTGACGCCCTGGCATTCGTTACACGAAAAAAACTTACAGTATCATCCGTCAGAGTGAAGAAATTCTGTGCAACAACCGAATTTGATGCTACAAAAGTCCATTCCTGTGGCTTCAAGGCTCCATTTACACTTGAAGAAGGACTGGCTCGGACACTTGAATTTGAATTTGTGCACCCACGAACCGATGATATTACTTTTAAGAGCGAATAACCATTAACCATAACTATATGAAAAAAGTAATGCTTGTCTTTGGGACACGCCCCGAGGCTATAAAAATGGCACCGCTGGTGAAAAAATTTCAGCAGAGCCCTGAAGAGTTTGAGACAGTCGTATGCGTGACAGGACAGCACCGCGAGATGCTCGACCAGGTGCTTGAAATCTTTGAAATCAAGCCCGACTACGACCTGAACATCATGAAGCAGGGACAAGACCTCTACGACGTTACAGCCCGGGTACTCACCGGCATGCGAGACGTGCTGAAGGAAGTGAAGCCCGACGTAGTCCTCGTTCATGGCGACACTACGACCTCTACAGCCGCTGCCCTTGCCGCATTCTATCAGCAAATCCCCGTAGGACACGTCGAAGCAGGGCTTCGAACACATAACATATACTCACCATGGCCCGAGGAAATGAACCGACAGATTACCGGGCGAATAGCGGAATATAACTTCGCTCCTACACCTCTCAGCCAGAGCAATCTCGTAGCAGAAAAGGCACATGGCAAGATTTTCGTGACAGGAAACACCGTCATAGACGCACTCTATATGATAGTAGACAAACTCAGGTCAGACAGCACACTCGCCACACAGCAGAAAACAATCCTCGCCAATGCCGGATACGACATAGACAGACTCAAAGACGGCCGTAAACTTGTACTCATCACAGGCCACAGGCGCGAAAACTTCGGAGATGGCTTCATACGCATGGTCACCGCCATGAAAGACCTGTCAGAGAAATACCCCGACGTAGACTTCGTATATCCCATGCACCTGAATCCAAACGTGCGCAAGCCCATTCACGAAGTGTTCGGAGAAAACCTCACCCGCCCAAACTTCTTCTTTATAGAACCGCTCCAATACCTCGAATTCGTTTACCTCATGGAGAAATCCACAATAGTCCTCACCGACAGCGGAGGCATACAGGAAGAGGCTCCAGGACTTGGCAAGCCCGTCCTTGTCATGCGTGACACCACAGAGCGCCCCGAGGCACTCGAAGCAGGCACAGTGAAGCTCGTAGGCACAGACTACGACAAAATCATATCCGAAGTGTCACGCCTTATAGATGATGACTCATACTATCAGCAGATGAGCCATGCCGTCAACCCCTACGGCGACGGAAAAGCATGCAGCAGAATACTTAATGCTCTCTTATAAACAGATAAATAAATCTTTAAAATACAATACAAAATGATTAACGTAATAGGACTCGGCTACATCGGCTTGCCAACAGCACTGATGATGGCATCTCACGGCGTGAAAGTCGTGGGCACCGACTATAACAAGGAACTCGTGGCTACACTTAATGCAGGCCACACAACATTTAAAGAAGACGGACTTGATGAACTTTTCAAGGCAGCTCTTGATGCAGGTATCCAGTTCACCACTGAATATCAGAAAACCGATACTTATATCGTTTCAGTTCCAACTCCTTACGACAAATTCTCAAAAAAAGTAGACGCATGCTATGTAGTAGCAGCTGTGAAAGACGTACTCAAAGTTTGCCCTAAGGGCGCAACAGTCGTAATAGAGTCAACAGTGTCACCCGGGACAATCGACAAATACGTCCGTCCGGAAATAGAGGCACTCGGATATAAAATAGGGGAGGATATAAACCTCGTGCATGCCCCTGAGCGCATCATTCCCGGAAATATGGTATACGAACTCCTTCACAACAACCGCACCATCGGCGCAGACTGCCGTGAAATCGGAGAAAAAGTGAAAGAATACTACGCTTCATTCTGTCAGGGAGAAATCGTTGTGACCGACATCCGCACCGCCGAGATGACAAAAGTCGTAGAAAACACATTCCGTGCCGTTAATATCGCATTCGCAAACGAGCTTAGCCGCATTTGCCGTCACGACAACATGGACGTCTATGAAATCATCAAAATCTGCAACATGCACCCGCGTGTGAACATTCTGCAGCCCGGTCCCGGAGTAGGTGGACACTGTATTTCCGTTGACCCATGGTTCCTGGTAGGAGACTATCCAAGCCTTGCAAAAGTGATAGACGAGTCTATGAAGACAAACGACAGCCAGCCTACTTTTGTCCTGAACCGCATCTATGAGATAATGAAAGAAAATGGCATCACAGACAATCGCAGGGTAGGTCTTTACGGACTCACATACAAAGAAAATGTAGATGACTGTCGAGAATCACCAACACTGCAGCTCCTTGAAGCTCAGGAACGCCATCTTGCCCGTCCACTCAAATGCTATGACCCGTTCATCACCAAAGACATCGTAGAATACCAATACCACGACTTAGATGAGTTCCTCAAAGACATCGACCTCGTAGTGATAATGGTCAAGCACGACGAGATTAAGGCTAACTGGGAAAAACTAAAAGACAAAATCATACTCGACTGTCACAACATCTGCCCACTTCCAGGAACATACCACATCTAATCCATCCAAATCTCCATTTATACTCATTCCCCGGACCCAACCTCCGGGGATTTTTTCTCAACGCTTCATTTTTCCACTCCAACTACCATTTTT
>CALYOL010000149.1 GCA_945231345.1 uncultured Porphyromonadaceae bacterium | reverse complement strand
CGCAGCCGAACTTGGATACATTGTAGCCGAAGATTTCGGCTCTTGTCGGAATTACATAATTACATAATCGTAGCAAATAAGCCAAAATTTTGTCATTACGATAAAAATGCGTAACTTAGCGCAAAATTTGCTCCTGCAAGCGTTTTGCGGAGGTATTATAGTATACATTGATGAAAGATAATAATAAAATCAGGGTCGGCATCACCCAAGGAGATGTCAATGGCATTGGTTACGAGGTTATTCTCAAGACCCTCGAGGATGACAGAATTTTAGAGCTTTGCACGCCGGTGGTTTATGGCTCGGCAAAAATCGCGGCTTTCTATCGTAAATTGCTCGATTTGCCGCAGGTGCCTTTCTGCCAAATTTCTGACCCAACTGAAATTGCTGGCGATGCAAACTATATCATTAACGTCATTGGAGAAGACTTCAAGGTCGAGCCGGGGGAAGAAACTCGGCAGGCTGGCGAGGCGGCTTTCATTTCTCTCGAAAGGGCTGTCGCTGACCTCAAAGCCGGAAAAATCGACGTCCTCGTTACTGCGCCTATAAACAAGCACAATATCCAGAGCGAGACTTTCCACTTCCCGGGACATACAGAATATCTTCAGAGCGTTTGCGACGACGGTAGCAAGGCACTGATGATTCTCGCCGGAGAAACCATGAGAGTAGCACTCGTCACAACTCACCTCCCTGTTGCGCAGGTGTCTCAAAACATCACCACAGACCTCATTTATGATAAAATTGAGGCATTTACCACTTCGCTGAAAAAGGATTACATGATTGTAAACCCGCGAATCGCCATTCTTTCGCTTAACCCGCATGCCGGTGACAACGGTGTGCTCGGAACCGAAGAAACCGAAATCATTAAGCCGGCTATCGACCGTGCTCACGAAAACAAGCTACAGGTCTTTGGCCCTTACTCTTCTGATGGATTTTTCGGAAGCGGCAGTTTCAAGCACTTTGACGGAATACTCGCTATGTATCACGACCAGGGGCTTATCCCGTTCAAGACGCTCGCCATGAACGACGGCGTGAATTTTACAGCCGGGCTGCCTTTTGTCCGCACTTCACCGGACCATGGCACTGCTTACGACATCGCCGGGAAAAACGTTGCAGACCCCGCTTCTATGCGTTCTGCAATCTATTCTGCAATCGACATTTTCCGCTGTAGGGAAAGATATGCCGAGATGACAAAGAATCCTCTCAAAAAGCAGTATTTCGACAAGTCTAAAGACAATGTCGTGCTGGACCTCACTAAAGAAGATAAAGATACTGATTACTAAAATTTTATTTACAATACCATGCATTTCGCTATTATTGCAGCTGGAGAAGGTAGCCGATTGGCACAGGAAGGCGTCGCTCTCCCTAAGCCGCTCGTCCAGCTTAACGGCTGCCCAATGATTCGACGACTCATCGACATTTTCCTCGGTTGTGGTGCTGAGTCTATCTCTATTATCGTTAATCAGGAAATGACCGCCGTTCAGGAATACCTCAAAAGCCTTGACCTCCCGGTGCCTTTACACCTTACCGTAAAGTCTACACCAAGTTCTATGCACAGCTTTTTTGAGGTTAGTCGCTCTTTCACAAGCGGTAAGTTTATCCTCACGACGGTTGATACTATTTTCCGACCGGATGAGTTCAGCAAGTATGTCGCTGCCTTCGATGCAGACGACAATGCTGACGGTTTTATGGCTGTTACTTCTTTCATCGATGATGAAAAGCCGCTTTATATCGCCACTGACGACAATCTCCGCATCACTGCTTTCTGCGACGATATGCAGCCCGGAATAAAATACATCTCCGGCGGTATTTACGGGCTTACTAAGCCTGCTCTAAACGTTTTGGAAGACTGCATGGAGCGTGGTGTCTCTCGCATGAGAAACTATCAGCGAGCTCTCGTCGACGCTGGGCTGAACCTCCGAGCTTATCCTTTCCGAAAAATTGTCGATGTCGACCATCAGCAGGATATCGCCACCGCTGAGGCATTTCTTAATGAATAATAAGTAATTCATCGCTCAGTATTTCCTCTGAGCAATCTAAACATTATAATTTTCATCCAAATGGCAGAAATTATTATTGCCGGTATCATGAGAGCCGGCGCATATTCTCCAAACCATATAGGCAACGATGCTGCTATTTTCAACGTCGTAGCCGAACAGCTCCGTAAGCGCGGTTGCATTGTTAACGTTTATAGCGAGGAAGAGCTCATCGCTGGTAAAGTCACTGAGCCTGTCGTCGTTAACATGTGCCGTGAGCAGCGCTCTATCGCTATCCTCCAGGAGATGGAAGACAAAGGCGTTCTCGTTATTAACTCCGGTTACGGTATTGAAAACTGCACCCGTGAGCGCATGACTCGTATCCTTATCGCCAGCGACATCCCTTATCCTGAAAGCCTTATCGTTAACACTAACGAGGTTATCCGCGATAAACTCGTTGAAGCCGGCTTTAATCAGGCTTGGATTAAGCGTGGCGACTTCCACGCTATGCACAAGGAAGACGTATCTTACGTCAGACACCCCGAGGAAGCACAGGAAGTGCTTCAGGAATACTTCCTCCGTGGCATTAAGCGTGCCGTCATTAACCGTCACCTTGTGGGTGACCTCATCAAATTCTACGGCGTCCAGGGCACTCCGTTCTTCTTCTGGTTCTATCCTTTCGACGAAGGACACAGCAAGTATGGACACGAGGCTATTAACGGAAAAAGCCGGGGTATTCCTTTCGACCTTGAGAAGATGAAAGACATCTGTCAGAGGGCTTCTGAAGTCCTCGACGTCAAAATTTATGGCGGTGACTGCATCGTTTCGCCTGAAGGCGACATCCGTATCATCGACTTCAACGACTGGCCAAGTTTTGCCCCTTGTCGTAACGAAGCCGGTCCACATATCGCCAAGTGCATTTACTCCGTTATCAAGGAACGATTAAAGAAATAATTTATGGCTGAAATAGAAACTAACACTTCATATCGCGACTCACTCAAGTCTATGGACACTGAGGAGCACATCGACCTCGCTTTTTATCGACCAATAGGTTATGCTTGGGCAAGACTTGCCGCTAAGTTAGGAATTACTCCTAACGCTATCACTATCGCTTCTATATTCCTCGGAATTGGTGCCGGTGTCGCTTTCGGATTTGATGATTTTTACATCAATATCGTGGGGATTATCCTTCTCGTATGGGCTAACTCCTTTGACAGCGCCGATGGACAGCTCGCCCGTATGACTAAGCAATACTCCAGACTCGGACGTATACTTGACGGACTCAGCGGTGATATATGGTTCTTCACCATTTACGTCGCTATTTGCATCCGCGAAAACTACACCTCCGAGTTTTTCATGGCTCACCCTTGGGTAATTTGGGTTGTCGCCGTCACTACCGGTATATTCCACGCCAAGCAGGCTGCTATGGCTGACTATTACCGCCAGTTCCACCTATACTTCCTCAAAGGCGAAGACGGCAGCGAACTCGAAACTGCTTCTGAACTCAAAAAGAAACTCTCTCTCCTCTCTTGGAGCAAAGACTTCTTCAAGAAACTCACTCTTGCCACATATACAAACTACACTATACAGCAAGAAGCAACTGCTCCGTCTATGCAGGCTCTTCGTCGCAAAATGGCTGAAAAATACCCCGACGGTGTACTCCCGCAGACTCTACGCGACGAGTTCCGCGCCGCTTCTCTGCCTCTGATGAAATATACAAACATCCTCTCTTTCAACTGGCGAACAATTGCTCTATTCTCCGCAATTCTCGCCTGCATGCCCTGGCTATATTTCGCATTCGAACTCATTGTGCTTAACGCAATTCTAATCTACATGATTGCTCGCCACGAGCGAATCTGCAAAAACTTCGTAAAACGCATCGACAATGGTGAATTTAAGTGATATAAAGGGCATTATATTCGACTACGGCGGCACTATCGACAGCCACGGTGACCACTGGAGCGAAGTCATTTACGACGGATATAACGCTGCCGGAGTCATTCTCGACAAGAATGTATTCCGCGACGCTTACGTATATGCTGAGCGTTTCCTTGCCGTAAATCGTGAAATTATCCCAACTGACAACTTCAAGACCCTCATGCAGAAGAAAATCCGCATCGAGGTTGAATATCTTCTCAACAACGACCTGTACCCTGACGGAGTGCATCCTCTCAAAGCGATTGAGGCTATTGCAGAATACTGCTATCAGTCTGCAAAAAAATGCGTCACAGAAGCCTCTGAGACTCTTGCTGCTCTCGCTGAGAAATACCCTATGGTACTTGTCAGCAACTTTTACGGAAACGTTGAGGAAGTCCTACGAGACTTCGACATCCGTAAATATTTCAATGGCATTATTGAGAGCGCAGTAGTTGGAGTTCGTAAGCCGGACCCTCGCATCTTCATGCTTGGAGTTGTAGCACTTGGTCTTAAGCCGGAAGAAGTCCTTGTCGTTGGAGACTCTCTCAGAAAAGACATCCTTCCCGCTCGTTCCATCGGTTGCAAGACCGCTTGGATTAAAGGAAAAGGATGGACTCCTGAAGAAGACGCCGCACAAGACGCCGCTCAAATTCCCGACCTGAAGTTTTTACTCTCCCTCTCATAGTTATAACATTTCCTCATTTTTCCATAATTCACGGCCCTATCATCGTAGGGTCGTGATGTTTTACGTCCGCACCACATACTGGGTGTCTCGTAGCAGAGTCTCATTTTT
>CALYOL010000148.1 GCA_945231345.1 uncultured Porphyromonadaceae bacterium | reverse complement strand
TGCGCGGAGAGAATTTCTGGCGCGCATCGCTGCTTACATCTGCAAACGCAATTCTTTCGCTCATCATTCCGGCACTATGGTATATTGCAGCATGGCAACGCGGCGGGGAGGAGTTCCTATCGCTGATGATGGAAGAAAACGTGGGCAGACTGACGGGCACGATGAGCTATGACTCACACCTTAACCCGTGGTATTACAATGTCATAACAGTAGTATCCGGACTTCTTCCATACACACTTTTGTTACTTTTCTCTCTCTTCAGCCTCAAATATGCCAAACCGAGAATAAATGTCAGTGCAAACGGATTTTCCACATGGCTGAAAAGCCTGAAAAATGCAGACCCATGGATTCTGTTCAACTCGCTCGCCGTAATACTGATATTCATTTTCTACTGCATTCCTGCAAGCAAAAGAAGTGTATATTTATTACCAATATATCCGGGACTTGCCTATTTTATAGCCCAATATATCCACTATTTATACAGTCGCGCACCTCGTACACTGAAAATTTATGCAGGATTTATTGCCGCGCTTGCACCCCTGCTCACAGTGCTGCTGATAGTGCTGGAAACGGTAGAATTTCAGTTTGGAAAGGAGAAAATTGACGTTTTCGTAAAAGCATTCCACGATGTAAACCTTGGCTTTGGCAACATCTTCGCTATCGGTGCATCTCTCGTGATGTCTTATGTCACATGGCGAGCAATCCGCAGCGGGAGCGCACGCCGAGCAATCCGCTGTGCAATAGTGGCTTTAGTGACAGTATATTGGTCTTTTTCAGCCATATACCAGCCCACGGCACTGAGCGTGAAAAGCGACAAGGTGATAGCCGAAATGCTGCTTAAAGACGGCTACGGAAAAGACAACCCCGTGTATGGCTATTGCTCAACAATCATGCTCAGATACTACACAGTGAACTTTTATATGGGTGACTGTGTTATTAATTGTGAAAAAGAGGAAAATTTGCCAAAATCAGGCATTCTGATAATTGGAGAAAACGACCTGCAAGAGTGGGCAGAACGGCATAAAGAAAACTACGACTTTTCCATTTTGCGCCACACCGGTCACAAGAGCTGTGACAGCAAACAACAGGTGATAATTTTAAAAATTGTCCGAAAATCCTGAAAATTCAGCCTATTTTCCGTCAAATTTTCATTTTAACACTCAAAAAATGCATATTTTATTAAGATTTTTTTGTTTTTTCAACAATTCTCAATAACTTTGCACAAAATATTAAGTAAATAAACCCGTTTTTAAGATGAAAAAGCTTATTCTTATCGCTGCATTAGCACTTGGTGTAACAGCAGCACAGGCACAGGTTACCGTACAGGGTAGCAAATTTACAGACAACTGGTCACTCGGTGTAAAGGCTGGTATGACAACTCCGGTTAAGAACCACGCTTTCATTGGTTGCGCTCGCGGTCTTGCAGGTTTTGAACTCAAAAAGCAAATCACTCCAACATTCGGACTCGGTGCAGATGTAGAATTCACATTCAACACATCAAGCTGGTTTGAAAATCAGGTTAAGAGCTGGAATATGGTAGACCACCAGTATGTAGGTGTATTCGGTTCTATCAACCTTATGAACGCATTCGCAGGATACAAGGGCGCTCCTCGCGCATTTGAAATGGAACTCACAGCAGGTACAGGCTGGCTCCACGCTTACAACCCATCTAAGAGCATTCCAGGCGGATGGGACGGCAACACTTGGGCAAACAAAGTTGGTCTTAACTTCAACTTCAACCTCGGTGCTGAAAAAGCATGGACAGTAGGTGTAAAACCAGCAATCCTCTGGAACATGGGCTCAGGCAAGATGTTCAACCAGAGCCACATCAACGGCCTTTCTGCTCAATACAACGCAAACCGCGCAGCATTTGAGCTCACCGCAGGTCTTACTTACCACTTCAAGAACTCAAACGGCACTCACTCATTCGTAGTTGCTCGTCTTTACGACCAGGCAGAAGTTGACGGTCTTAACGCACAAATCAACTCACTCCGCAACGACCTCGAAAACTGCAACGCAAACAACGCATCTCTCCAGGCTAAGGTTAACAACCTCCAGGCAGAGCTCGACGCTTGCAACCGTCGTCCGGCTGTTGTTAAGGAAGTAGTTAAGAACCTCAACAACGTACGCTATGTATTCTTCCGCCAGGGTTCTTCTGTAATCCAAGAAAACCAGAAACCAAACCTCGAACTCATCGCTAACAGCGTAGCTGAAAACGAAGGCTCAACTGTTACAATCGAAGGTTACGCTTCTCCGGAAGGCAGCAAGGCATTCAACCAGCGTCTTTCTGAGCGCCGTGCTGAAGCTGTTAAGAAAGCTCTCGTAAGCAAATACAACATCAGCGCAGACGCTATCGCTACTGAAGGCAAGGGCGTAGGTGACATCTTCAACGCTCCAAGCTGGAACCGTATGGCTAAATGTACTGTTAACGTAAAGTAATTTAAGTTATTACACTTTTTCCAATAGGGGGCGCTCTTTTGTGAGTGCCCCCTTGTTTTACCAAATATTATGCAAAACTTTGCAGCCATAGATTTTGAAACAGCAAACTGCGAGCGTTCATCGGTATGCTCCGTAGGTGTCGTAATCGTGAAAAATGGCGAGATTGTAGATTCTTTCTACTCCCTCATCAAGCCGGAACCGGAATACTACAGCTATATGTGCACACGCGTTCACGGTCTTTGTCGCAAAGACACTGAGTGCGCACCCATATTTCCGGAAGTGTGGGCACAAATTGAGCCGCTTATAAAAGGGCTGCCACTTGTAGCACATAATGCCGGATTTGACCAAAGCTGCTTGAGAGCCGTGTTCCGTGTATATCAGATGGATTATCCTGACTACGACTTTTTTGACACTCTCCGGGCTGCACGCCGCGCTTTTCCACGTCTTCAAAACCACCAGCTACACACAGTTGCTTCACAGTGCGGATTTGACATGGAAAATCACCACCACGCACTTGCCGATGCCGAAGCCTGTGCCATAATCGCCAAAACAATACTCTGACATAATAAATAAAAAAACGGCTCTTGCGGGTCGTTTTTTATTTATTATGGTGTAAGTTGCGAAAAAATGTATTAACTTTGCAAAAATTGCTTAATGTGCAAATTACCTTAACAGATTAATAACATAATCCTTGATATATGAATCTAAAGCTACTGAAGGTGGCAGTCGCTGCGGCTGCATTTTTTACAGGAACCTTTTCGGGTTCTGCTAAAGACTATTTCGTAGGACCTGAGGCTAATGGTGCCGCCGGGTCTATAGTTAAGTATCGCGACATAGAGTTTATTGTCGGCCAGAACGCTTTCACCGGAATCTGGAGCGCACTCGGCGTGCTTGAGGAAAATTCCCGTATCTACTTCAGCCCCAATACCGTAGGCAATTTTACTATCAGCAAGAACAATGTGGAGCTCATCGGTGCCAATGCATGGTGCGACGCATGGTCGGGACATCGCAACAACGCCGAGACCTATATAACCGGCACGATTAAAGTCAATGCTTCCGGCGTGACTGTCAACGGTTTCTGCTTCAAGGATAACGGATGTGTGCGCAATGACGAGGCCGGTCGTGGCTCCACATGCGTGGAAAACTTCAAATATATATATAATAAATGTGTATCCACCACACTTGCCGCAGGAAGCACCTCGGCACTTGTGTACCTTGGCGACGCATGGCGTCCGTCATCCTCAAACGCCGATAAGAAAGACCCCTCCAGATGGGCGGCCATTGAGCGTTATCATAATGTTTACATCGCACACAACTCCTTTGAGGGTGCTGCCGCCGAAGGTCAGCCCGGCTGCATACAGGTAGCCGGCTCCTCTGCAGGAACTGTCATCACTGACAACCGCTTCTATCAGGGCGGTACTTCCATCTCCCTCTTCAACACCCAGGGCGATTTCGAGGTGTCGCACAACCGCTTCACCAAAGTAGGTGTCGGCGTTGCCAACGGCGAATTCTGCCTGCGTCTGTTCTATATCGGAGCTTCTTCCGCTTCAGGACAGTATGCAACCGGTAATGTGAAGAACAATACTTTTGACGGTTGCACCGGTCAGACTTCTCTGTTCCCGCTCATACGTTTCTACAGCGGTGACTCCGGCGAGACTGTTTACAGCCCCCAGAACACGAATCTGTACATTAACTACAACACTTTCAAGAACAAGACTTGCAAGCGTTCGGACGGTTATAACTACGTGTTCTATGCCAACAACAACCATACCACCACTGCAAATGTGGACATTCGCTGGAACAGCCACGACAACACCGAGCTTTGCTATGGCTGGGTAAAACCCAAATGGGAGACGGCCGGCCAGCGCTACTTTGCCGGTAGCCAAAACCGTTTCAACTATGAGGGCAGCCACGGCACCACCGTCGACTTCTACGGCAAGAAGGACGAAAACGGCAACGTGCTCTTCGGCCGTGTCACTCCCACCGGCGGCGCAGGAGGTCTCAAGGGCTGGTACTTCGGAAAATCATCTGTGAAAGGCTCGGACATCGCCACCGTGGTGCAGAGCATGGACATCGACGACGCCACCGGCGACTGCTACTTCATCAATGCCAAGAAGGCCCGCGTGAACGGCAGCTTCGGCGCATGGGGCAAAGCCGTCAGCAACGCCTTCCCCTCGCTGCCCATGAGCGACGACATACTCATCATGACCCGCGTGGCAATGGGCGGCGCAGAGACGCACATGTACCTCACCT
>CALYOL010000147.1 GCA_945231345.1 uncultured Porphyromonadaceae bacterium | reverse complement strand
TTTACTTCAGCAGGTTTGTGGCATCCGGAAATTCAAGGGATTTCAGTGGTGCCGGGGTTACACCTTCAGGGAAAGCGTCGGTGTAGTCTTCGGCTGATGCATATCCTGCCTTAATCACGGCGTCACGGCTGTTTACAAAGTAGATTTCATCTACACCAAGTCGGCTCAGAAGGATGTAAGACGCTGTTGTAGGCTCGTTTACAGTGTAAACTTTCGCATTTTTGAGTGATGTGAGGCGAGATTTTGCGTATGCGTTAGCCTCTGCGGTACCTTCTGCGTTTGCGCGGCCGCTGCTGCGAAATGCGCCGTTAAGGATAATCACAGCTCCGAAAGGAGTACCGCCCTGCTTTACGTTTGTCTTTGCAGCCTCAACCGCCATGTCCATATATACCATGTCGGTAGGTGCTATTTTGTCAACTTTTGTGATGTTTACCTGTGCAGCCACGGGCATTGCGAGCGCGAGGCAGATAGCGGCAAACATAGAAATGAAAAATCGCTTCATAGTGAAATTTTTTTTTAATATTCTACTTTATCTTCTTTCTGCTCCCACATTTCAAATGCCTTGATGGTAAACGGATTAGGCATGTGGATACAAGGGAGTGCACGGTCTACTTTGGGCTTGTCCAGCTCCTGATAGATAAACTGGTCGCTGAAATTGATGTGGTCTGCATCTGCCTGAGTATTACCATAATAGATTCGAGAGACGCCAGCCCAATAGAGTGCGCTCAGACACATTGGGCAAGGCTCGCAAGAGCTGTAAATGACGCATCCGGCAAGGTTAAAAGTGTTGTTTTCCTTGCACGCTTTGCGGATAGCATTGACTTCTGCGTGAGCTGTAGGGTCGTTTGTGAGTGTGACTGAATTTGCACCTGTAGCGACGATTTCACCGTCTTTTACTATCACCGCTCCAAATGGGCCACCGCCGCGGAGTACGTTTTCTTCTGCGAGTTTCGCAGCCATTTCCATAAAATGGAGGTCTTGTTCTGTGAATTTTATTTCTTGAACGCTCATTTCAAATTTTTTGATTAGGTTTTATATTATGTTTATATTTATAACGCAAGAATTTGTGCGCCA
The DNA here is from genome assembly GCA_945231345.1 of uncultured Porphyromonadaceae bacterium. GTDB lineage: Bacteria > Bacteroidota > Bacteroidia > Bacteroidales > Muribaculaceae > CAJUPY01. Next base: position 3,637 of record CALYOL010000147.1, on the reverse strand, counting down.
TGCTCTTTTGTCTTGATGGCTTTCGGGAGGAAGATATGGGTAATGACACCTGTTTCGTCGATGATAAAAGTGGTGCGGAAGGTACCCATATATTTTCTGCCATACATGCTTTTTTCGCCCCACACTCCCATAGCCTCCACGAGGGCATGGTCTGTGTCTGCAATCAGGTCGAAAGGCAACGACTGCTTTTCGATGAATTTGAGGTGAGAAGCTGCGCTGTCCACACTCACGCCCACCACTGCGTATCCAGCCTTTTTCAGGTCGGCATAGCTGTCGCGAATGCTGCAAGCCTCTGCAGTGCAGCCCGATGTATTATCCTTTGGATAAAAATAGAGCACGAGCTTTTTCCCCGCAAAATCGCTCAGACGTATTTCTTTGCCGTTCTGGTCTTTTCCCAGTATTTCCGGCGCTTTATCTCCGATATTCATTTTGTCAAAATAATTATACTATGTTACTATTTTTGACAAAGTTAAGCAAATTTAGTTTAATATCCTACAAATTTTGGCAAAAAATGGCACACTAAAACTCTATCTTGTCGTTCTTGACAGTCTTTTCGAGCTTAGGCATTAGTTTTTTGAAGTCTTTGGAGCGGAGATATTTGTCAATGGCTTCAAAGTGAGAGATATGATGCATATCAGTGCCGAGGAAGTCTGCATATCCCTGTTCCACAAGCCATTCTGCGATTTTCTTGGCATCAGCACCATGGTAGCCGGCAAGGCTGAGCAAATTTACCTGAAAAAGATTTCCGGCATCATGCAGGGCTGTATATCGCTTTTTGTCGTTGTAATAATAGCCGAAACGCTCGGGGTGTGCCATAATGGGCTTAAATCCGTTTATTTTAAGGTCGAAAAGCAGATTATCAAGTCCCCACGGCTCCTGAATAAACGAATTTTCCACCAGCAAGTAGTCGCCGGGCATTTTCACGAGCATGCCGTTTTTATACTGCTCCGTAAAAAGGGCGTCAATGCGGTATTCGGCAGAGTATGCAAGGCGGATAGGATTTCCGGCAGAAGCTACCGCGTCAGTCAGTCGCTTAAATCCTGCGGCAAGGGTGTCCGGATTGTTTTCAAATGTTGATTCCGTGACGTGCGACGTCAATATAATGCGCTCAATACCCCATGTCTGCTCGCTTTCAATGAGCTTTAGCGATGTTTCTTCGTCGGGAGAGCCATGGTCTACTCCCGGCATAATGTGGCAGTGAACGTCTGTATGGAAAAACAATTCGGGCAGTTCTGCCGTTTTCTTTTTAAACAGGAAATCAAACATACTTTTTTGCGGTTTTTATCGTTTCACTCTGCAAATTTACTAAATGTTGAGTAGAAAATCGCAAAAAATTATGGAAAAAATTCCATAATTGAAAAATTATTTCTAATTTTGCGAAAAACAAATATTAGAAATAATAAAGAACAAAAAATAATCACTTGCCAAGCTTGGCGCAAGCCATGCAAAGCCTTACAATTTTTATTTATGGCAACACAAAAACTAAAAATCAGAGATTTAACTCTCCGCGACGGGCAGCAGTCACTTTTCGCTACCCGTATGAAGCAGGCCAACATTGACAGACTGCTTCCTCTGTATGAAAACGCAGGTTTTTACATCATGGAAGTCTGGGGAGGCGCAGTGCCAGACTCAGTAATGCGCTATCTGAACGAGTCTCCATGGGACCGTCTTCGCTCCGCAAGCAAGGCTATGAAGGGTAAATCACTCCTTTCAGCCCTTTCACGCGGACGTAACCTTTTCGGATATGTTCCATACCCTGACAGCGTACTTGAAGGCTTCTATAAAGAGGCTAACAAAAACGGGCTGAACGTAATGCGTATTTTCGACGCCCTAAACGATATTAACAACGTAAAATCTTCCATCAAGCTCATCAACGAAATCGGAGGCATCGCAGACGGTGCTGTTTGCTATACCGTTGACCCGAAATCTGAGCCTGCAAAGAAACCCGGATTTTTCGCCCGTCTCTTCGGTGCTAAGGCTGAAGAGCCAAAGAAAGTATTTACCGACGAATATTTCGTTAAGAAAGCCCAGGCTATGGAAGCTCTCGGCGCTAAAATCATCACGCTGAAAGACATGGCGGGACTTGTTTCCCCTCTCCGCGCCGCAAGCATCATCAGCAAGCTCAAAGCCGCAGTAAAAGTGCCGGTTGACTTCCACACCCACTGTACTCCGGGCTATGGACTCGCTTCATCCCTTATGGCTGTAATGAATGGCGTGGACATCCTCGACACCAACATCTGGTATTTCGGCGGTGGCTCTGCTGCGCCGGCAGTTGAGCTTATCTATATCTTCTGCCAGAAACTCGGCATAGAGGTAGAGGTTAACATGGAGGCTGTAAGCAAAATACGCGCAGAACTGAAGCAAGCTCGCAAAGACCTTGCCGCATTCGACCTCAATAAGGACAAATTCCCTATCGACTTTGACCCGCTGACCGACAAGCTCCCTGCTGAAATCGATGCTCTCTTTGACAAGGCTATCGCTGCAGCAAAGGCTCTCGATGAAGATACACTCCTCGATGCTTGCCACGCTATCGAAGCGCACTTCGGCTTCCCGAAGCCTAACGAACTCGTAAAGCACGCTGAAGTGCCGGGCGGTATGTATTCAAACATGGTGGCTCAGCTACAGGCTCTCAATTCCAGCGACCTCCTCGAAGACGCTATGAGACTTATCCCGAAGGTTCGCCGCGACGCCGGTCTTGTGCCACTCGTCACCCCTACCAGCCAGATTGTGGGCGCACAGGCTGTAAACCTCGCTATCGACCGCAAGAAGGGCAATGCCGACTATTCAAACAAGTCTAACCAGTTTATCTCACTCGTCAAGGGTGAATACGGCGAAACTCCTGTGGCTATCGACCCTGCTTTCCGCGCTCAAATCACCGGTTCTCCTGAAGAAAAAGCTTACGACACTTCTTCATACCGCCAGCCTGAAAATCCTGTAATTGAGGCTCTTGGCGTCAAACTCGCCGCAAACAAGGAAGAAGAGCTCCTCCTCGAGCTTCTGCCAAACGTGGCGAAGCCATTCCTCCAGAAACTCCGCGAAACTGAGCAGGCTGCCAAGAAAGCTGCAGAGGCTCCTGAAGAAAAAGCAGAGGAAAAAGTAGAAGAAGCTCCTATCACAGGACCTGTACAGAAAGCTCTCATGGGCGGCAAAATCGTCTCTGTTGACGTTAAGCCGGGCGACAAAGTAAAGAAGGGACAGACCATCCTCGTTTACGAAGCCATGAAGATGGAAAACGACGTCGCTTCTGAAATCGAAGGCACTATCAAGCGCATCTTCGTTGCACCGGGCGACATCGTAAACACTGACCAGATTATGATAGAATTTGAATAAGATTTCTATTTAATAACAAATTCAGAGGGTGTATCAAATTTTGAAGATTTGATACACCCTCTCTACTATATTAGAGCCTGTTAAAACAAGTCTTCCATTGTAATTACACGCTGCACGCTGCCACTATACATATTTTGTTTGAGTCCAAAAGTAGTGATAATAGTCAGGTGCGGATTTTTTTTCTTTTTAGACTGTTCAGTGAATGCAGAGACTTTATTTCTTAATTCCAAATCGTATTGCTTGGTAATAGAGAACACGCCACTGTAAAACTTGATTTCGCAAATATTTACCACCCTATCGTCACGGT
>CALYOL010000146.1 GCA_945231345.1 uncultured Porphyromonadaceae bacterium | reverse complement strand
AATTCTTGAAGTTAGGAATAAAAGTTTATGGAGGAATTAGATGAGATATTGAGAGAGAATAAGCGGCGATTGCGATTTGGGGTGAGGAGATATGACCCGGAGCGAGGAATAGGAGGATATGGTCGCCGAGTGAGATACAAGATGAAGGATTGTGATGTCTATATCCCCAAGGGGATGACAGAAGACCCGGAGTTTAATGCTGCTAAGAGAGGCAAGCGAAAATTTGAAATGTTGAGGTTTCGGTATGATTTTGAGTATTGGGCGGTGAAGTGCGCAAAGATAAAGGATAAGAGTAGCGGGAAGGTTGTGCCGTTTGTGCTAAATTATCCACAGCGCAAGCTGCTGAAGGAACTTGAGGATGACCGAAGACAGAAAAAGCCATGCAGGATAATAATGCTGAAGGCACGACAGTGGGGCGGGAGCACGCTGGTTCAGATATATATGGCGTGGCTTCAGATAATCCAGAGCAAGGGTCTAAATTCGCTGATATGCTCTCACGTGAAGGACAGTGCGGCGATGATACGAGGGATGTATAGCCTGCTATTAGACAGGTATCCGAAAGAGTATATGACAGGAGGAAAACGCCTTGAGTTCAAGCCGTTTGAGAGCAGCCGAAATACGCGGAGGATATGGGAACGCGAGTGTAATGTGACGATAGGGAGCAGCGAGAGCCAGGATGCAGTGAGAGGCGGCGACTATGCGATGGCGCATTTATCGGAGGTAGGCTATTGGCGCGATACCGAGCAGAGCAGTCCTGAAGACATGGTGAGGTCTGTGTGTGGAGCGATAAATACAACTGCAGGGACTCTGATAGTGATGGAGAGCACCGCGAATGGCGTAGGGAACTATTTTCACCGCGAGTGGCTGCGAGCGAAAAAGGGCGAGAGCGACAAAAAGGCGATATTCGTACCGTGGTATGAGATAGAGATATACCGGAAAAAGGTGAGCAGTGTTGCCAAGCTGTGGGAGAGCATGACCGAGTATGAGCGAAATCTGTGGAAAGTGTATGGATTGACGTTGCAACAGATACAGTGGTATCATGACAAGTCTCGCGAATATATCAGCACAGAACAGATGCAGGCGGAGTATCCGACGAATGACATAGAGGCATTTGCGAACAGCGGGCGAAACGTGTTTGCACGCGAGAAAGTAGAGGCGCTTCGAGGAGATTGCCGAGAGCCGATAGCGATAGGCGAGGTGGTAGGCAAGTCGCATAAAGGCAAAGATGCTCTGAAAGATGTACGTTTTGAGGAGATGAGCAACGGCAATATGAAGATATGGTCAATGCCGAGCAATCCGCGGAAATATACATATAAGTATGTGGTGAGCGTGGATATCGGAGGAAGGAGTGAAAGCAGTGACTGGTCAGTGATAACGGTTTTTGACCGCGGTGGACTTGCACATGGCGGAAAGATAGAGGTAGCGGCAGAGTGGCGCGGTCATGCCGACCATGATATAATAGCGTGGAAGTCGGCAACGATAGCGAAGTATTATCATAATGCACTGTTAGTGATAGAGAGTAATACACTGGAGTGCGAGAATGAGGGCGGCGAGCAGGGACAGTCGATACTGAATGAGCTGTATGACAATTATAATCATCTGTATTACCGCGAAGTGATAGAAGGGCTGCCGAAGCTGGGGTTTCACACGAACAGGAGCAGCAAGGCGATGATAGTTACCCGTCTGATAGGGTTGATAAGGGATGGTGAGTATATAGAGCGGAATAATGCGGCCTGTGATGAGTTGGCGGTATATGAGCAGAATGGGTTGAGCTATAGTGCGTCGGAGGGCAATCATGACGATATGGTGATGACGCGAGCGATAGGGCTGTTTGTGGCGACAGAGTTAGGGCTTGATGTGAGTGATTATTCAGTTTTTAAGTAGGTTGTAAACACGCGCGCCCCGCAGAAAACTGCGGGGCGCGGCATTATAGTACTATAAAAAATAATGTCGATAAGAAAAATTATTTAAGAGCGTCTTTAACAGCGTCGTTAGGGACCATTTTTTCATCGAAAACGTAAGCTCCGGTTTTAGGAGACTTAACCATAACGATAACTTTGCTGAAAGTACGACCTTCACCTTTTTGGAGTGATGCAACGGTTTTCTTTGCCATATCTATAAAAAATTATTATTTGATTTCTTTATGAACAGTAACTCTCTTGAGGATTGGGTTGTATTTTTTGAGTTCCAAACGCTCAGTAGTATTCTTGCGGTTTTTGGTAGTGATATAACGAGAAGTACCAGGCATACCGCTTGCCTTATGTTCAGTACATTCAAGGATTACCTGTACACGGTTACCTTTTGCTTTCTTTGCCATCTTATTAGTATTCTAAATATTTGATTTCAGTTAAATATCCCTTACCAGCTGCGAGCTTAATAGCAGCGTCGAGTCCCATCTTGTTGATAGTACGAAGACCCTGAGCAGAAATGGTTAAAGTAATCCAAGCATCTTGTTCAACCCAGTAGAACTTTTTGTTGAAAAGATTGACATTGAAGCGGCGTTTAGTGCGACGCTTAGAGTGCGATACGTTGTTACCAGTAATCGCCTTCTTGCCTGTAATTTGACAAATCTTTGACATGGCTAATATAAGTTATTTTTTTTATTATTATTTATTCACACAAAGTAATGCGGGAATATAACAGCCTCATATCGCGGCCAAACGCATCAATTTTAGCCGCTTTTTCTGCATACTCCGCAAAACGGACTGCAAAGTAACGAAAAAATCTGAAAATATACAAATATTTTAACATCAATCTGCCAAAAATTAGTAACTTTGTGGCAAAATTAACATTTTCAAAGAAAAAAAGCGATGAAAGAAACGGTTTTTACGGGATATTTCAGGGTAAGTGCGTGTGTACCGGAAGTGGTAATCAGTGACTGTGAGAAGAATGCTCAAAGCATAATCCGACTGGCAGGAAAAGCGGCGTCGGAGGGAGCGAGAGTTGCGGTTTTTCCGGAACTGAGTACGACAGGATATACATGTGGCGACCTATTTTTCAGTAATCACCTGTTAAGGCAATCCGGAGCTGCGCTTGAGGCGATAGCCGAGGCGACAGCGGAGATGGATATGGCGGTGGTGGTGGGTGCACCTATATTATATAATGACGCGCTGTATAACTGTGCGGTGACACTGTTTCATGGCAGGGTTGCGATGATAACACCGAAGACATATCTTCCGAATTATGGAGAGTTTTATGAGCGGAGGTGGTGGACACCCGGCAATGGAATAACCGACGGGTATGCTCATATCCTTGGAACAGCACAGCTATGCGGACCATTTTCGAGCCGCCAGCTCTTTGAGATGTGCGGAGTGAAGGTGGGGATAGAGATATGTGAAGACTTATGGGCCCCAGTAGCGCCGTCGATATCAATGGCGATGGGCGGAGCAGAGGTTTTGCTGAACCTGTCAGCGTCGAATGACGTGATAGGGAAATATGAGTATCTGACGAAGCTGATATCTATGCAAAGCGCTCGTGCGGTAGCAGGGTATGTATATGCGAGCGCAGGCTTTGGCGAGTCGTCGACCGACCTTGTGTTTGACGGCAAGGCGATAATAGCGGAGAATGGGTATATAATAGCGAAAAACGAGCGGTGGAACATGGGCGAGCAGTATGTGGTGGCAGATATAGACATCGATGCACTGCGACATGACCGAATACACCGAAAGACATTTGCTGACTGTGCGGCAAACAATGTGAAGACAGAATATGAGGTACAGCACTTGCTGATGGGCGGGCTGTATGTAGAAGAACTGCGCCACCCGGTAGATGCGATGCCATTTGTACCGAGCGATGATGCCCACCGAGATGAGCGATGCAGCGAAATAATCAGCATACAGACAGCAGGCCTTGCGAAACGATTGACAGCGACAGGCTGCAAGCACCTTGTGATAGGTATTTCCGGTGGTCTTGACTCCACACTTGCGCTACTTGTAGCAGTTGCGACGTTTGACCGTCTTGGTCTTGACCGCAAGGGGATAGTAGGCGTTACGATGCCAGGCTTCGGCACTACCGGCAGGACACACGACAATGCAGTGACGCTGATGGAGACGCTTGGGATAACGATGCGCGAGATTTCGATAGTGCCGGCAGTAAATCAGCATTTTTCAGATATAGGTCATGACCCGGAAAATCATGATGTGACGTATGAAAATTCCCAGGCGCGACAGCGTACCTACCTGCTGATGGATATAGCGAATCAGGTTGGAGGCATGGTGCTTGGGACCGGCGATATGAGTGAGCTTGCCCTTGGCTGGGCGACGTATAATGGCGACCATATGTCGATGTATGGCATAAACGCATCAATACCAAAGACACTGATAAAGTACCTTGTAGCGTGGTTTGAGACACGATTTGACGAGCGGTGTGGTGCAGCGTTGCATGATATAGTAGATACGCCAATCAGCCCGGAATTGATACCGGCGAATAACGACGGCACGATAAAGCAAAAGACAGAGGACCTTGTAGGTCCGTATGAGCTTCATGATTTCTTCCTGTATCATACACTGCGCTTTGGTAGGAGTCCACAGCAGATATTTGCACTTGCGCGGAAGGCGTTTGAGGGACGTTATGACGATGATGTGATAGAGCATTGGCTAAAGACGTTTTTCCGCCGTTTCTTTAATCAGCAGTTTAAGCGTTCATGTATGCCTGATGGTCCGAAGGTGGGAAGCGTGTGTCTGTCACCCCGAGGCGACTGGCGAATGCCGTCTGATGCGAGCAGCAGAGAGTGGATGATAGATAATAGAGAATAGAGAAT
>CALYOL010000145.1 GCA_945231345.1 uncultured Porphyromonadaceae bacterium | reverse complement strand
CGGTTGCGTGAATCCGGAATAGTTGCGCTTCCCATACGCACGCCCACCGTACCCGCAGGTACCGAAAGAATCCGTTTTAGCCTCTCGGCAGCAAACTCTCTTGCCGACCTTGAGCTGCTAAACGAAGCTCTTAATAAAATTCTTAATTGATGCATATTAAAAATCTAAATATTTCCGCCAAATCTTCCTCAGCCATAATAATCTTCCTCGGCTGGGCGATGGACGACAGACCTTTTGCAAACCTGCATAAGGACGGATATGACGTTATCCTCATTTGGGGTACTCAAGATGAAGATTTCGCTGCGGAATATCAAGGCATCGTCTGCCAATACTCACAGGTGGTAGTCATTGCATGGTCTTACGGTGTTGCTGTTGCGAACTCTCTCATTTCAGAAAAAGAAACTCTCCGAATTGCTGTCAATGGCACTCCAACTCCGGTCAGCGACACTACCGGAATACCGCGACTCATCTTCGCTCTCACTCTCCGCAATATTTCTGAAAGCAATATCTTGAACTTTTATGACAAAACGCTTGGACAATCGCCTATGCGTGAGGCGTTTATGTTAAACTTGCCACAAAGAAATCCTGATGAGCTAAAGGCAGACCTTGTAAGGTATAAAAATCTACCAATTTCAGCACCAAACAAGATGTGGGACAAGGTCTATATTGCTGATAATGATGCAATTATTCCTCCTGCAAATCAGGCAAATGCTTGGATTGGCTTTGACATAACGCATACAGATGGCAGTCACTTTCCTGATTTTCAGGAAATTATAGACCGTGATATCATAGACAAGGCTCTTATAGCCCGAAGATTTGCCGGAAGCGCATCTGGATATGAAACTGAAGCTGAAGTGCAGCTAAATATAGCAAAACAGCTCAATGACTTGTGGCGAAATTATCAAAATCCCCGTTTTTCAGATGTTTTGGAAATCGGAGTAGGCACAGGTTTCCTCACTCGCCAATATTCAGCAGACGTTGACTCTTCACGTCTGACATTGCTGGACCTTGCACCTGTAGAACATATTCAAACTGCTGCAAGAAAAGCGTTTAGTGATATTACTGACATAAAATTCGTGTCAGCTGATGCGGAGCAGTATCTTGCAGATTGTCAAGAAAGTAGCCTTGACACAATCCTCTCATCTTCCACCATACAGTGGTTCGCTTCTCCTCGCCGCTTTTTCGCAAATGTCGCAAAAGTGTTGCGCCCTGGTGGTATTGCAGCAATATCAACTTTTGAATCAGGTACTTATGAGGAAATTTCATCGCTCACAGGGCGAAGTTTAGACTATCATACACTTGAGCAATTTGTGGCGATGTTGCCCGATTCTCTTCAGGTGCTCGAATCAAAGCGAGAAACCAGCAAAATCACCTTTGATAATGGACGTAACTTACTGAAACACATTAAGATGACTGGGGTAAATGCTCTTAGTGGCACGCCACTATCTTATAAAAAAATGATAAGTCTGATGCGACAACTTGACGAATGCCCACACCTTACTTATCGACATATATATTTGATAATTAAGAAATTATGAAACAGACTATATTCATAACCGGTATAGATACAGATGCCGGAAAGACATACGCCACTGCATGGCTCGCACGACAATTTATGGCGAAGGGCAATACCGTTGTAACACAAAAGTTTATACAGACGGGAAATATTGATTTCTCAGAAGACATTACTCGTCATCGTGAGCTTATGGGCATTGCTCCGCTACCGGAAGACCTTGACCACACCACCGCCCCAATAATTTTCTCCTATCCCGCCTCCGCCCAGCTTGCAGCTGAGATAGACGGAAGAAAAATCGACCTAAGCATCGTGGACCGCAGTACGGAAATTCTCTCTTCTCGGTATGATGTCGTGTTAATTGAAGGCGCAGGTGGGCTTATGGTGCCAATTACAGACGACTATCTCACCATTGACTATATTGAAAGCAGAAAGTTGCCGGTCGCTCTCGTCACAAACTCAAAGCTCGGTTCTATAAATCATACAATTCTCTCCCTTGAAGCTCTTAAAAACCGCGGCATTGAGGTGAAATTTGTTCTTTACAGTACACATCTTGACGCAGCTCCTGAAATAGCAGCGGATACAAAGCGTTATATCGCGCAATACCTTAAAAAGCACTTTCCACAAGCAGAATTGCTATTCGTGCCCAAAATGTAACTGCCTATTGTAAAGCACTGTGAAGTGTCACTCAAGTTTGCAGTTTATAGTGATTTTACCGCTGTTTTCCGCCTCTCGGAGCAGGTTAAGGCGTAGCTGGCGGTCGTATTCCGCACGACGATGATATGCAAGGATGTCTTTAATTGTCTCCTTTGCAAAATCGTATGGCATAGTTTTTCCTGACGGGATAAACTCCGATATACTAAGAAGATAAGTAAATCCGCCCTGACTGATTTCCAAACTTTTATGGGTGGCAAGGAAGGCATTTGCATCGCTGCCGAAATCTGCAGGGATTAGTGATTCTATCTTCTCGAAATCAACCCAACGGTCGCGGAAATAGTCGTAATGAATGGCTCCATCCAGGCACTCTTTTTCCAGACGGTCTATATCCTCCATTTTTGTGGAGCAATACCATTTGCGCGCATTTTTCAGAGATGAAGATTCATCAGGAATTTTCATGTATATGCCCTTAACAACCGGTCGCTGAAGCACGAGTTCTGACAAATTTTTGTCGTAATAATCGCGGACCGAATCCTCCGGGATATTGTTTTTTACTCTGTCGTCATACATTCGGCGACGGTATTCATACGTTATCAGCTCATTGCGATACTGTTCCGTCATACGGTTTATTTCAGTAAGGTCTCCGATATTTTCCGCCGCAATTTCACTGATAAGGTGGCTGTCTATCCATGAGCGGATGTATGTTCGCGCAAGAGATGTGCTGTCCTCAGTCGAAAGACCTGCCGGCAACTGTTTTTGCAGCTCGCCGCGGGTGAGTGTAGAGTTGCCTATGGATACTAAAATATCTCCGCTGCCACTCCCTTTAGTATTATTGCAAGCTATGAGAAGGAAGGTGAGGAACGCAGCTGCGGAGATATTTAGTATGTGGAGTATTTTCTTTGCCATAATTCGTAAGTATTTGTTACAAATGCAAAATTACAAATTATGGCGGAAATAATAGTGTTTATTTCGCTTTTTTCAGTACTTTTTGGTAGATTTTATACTTGTGATTTACCTTGAGGTCTTCAATCCACTTGTTTTCGAGGTATGCCTGATAGTCTGCGATTACGCTTCCGCGCACATCTGCCGCTTCTTCAGGCTGCTGGAGAACCTTGTAAGCATATGGGAAATAGTAAGCCCAGCGGCCATTGTTTTCAGGCTTTTGCTGACCGAAACCAACAGCGTCAACCACTGCGTTTTCACCTTGTGCAGCAATCACCTTTTCTACTTTCACGTCCTTGCCAAAACGTTTGCGCATTGTCTTAACGAGTGTGTCTGTGTCAATCACATTATCTGCAAGAAAGCTGAGTGCCTCACTGCGTACAGAGTCACTTGTAGCGAATACGATGTACCCCTTAAACTTAGGAGCGTCCCACGCATATTTTGCCTTGTTTGCCTGGAAGTAAGCCTCAAGTCCTTTTTTGTCTTTTGAAGCCTTTTCCCACACATTGCGGTTACTGATTTCAAACAAAAGAATACCATCGTGATACTCATTGAGGAGGTTGCGGTATTCGGCATTTTCGGCTGGCAGGTGGTCTGTCTCAATTTCTGCTACTTTGGCGTCTATTTGCTTCTTATAGTTAGCAGAAACAGCCTGGCGGACATCTGCACCTGAGATTTTTGCAACAGTCGGCATAGTCTTGATTACCTCGCCAAGTGTGATGAAATCGCCGGTGTTGAATTTTACGAGAGGACGGACATCGTCAGAATATTTTGCTATTATTACAGAGTCATAGCCGCCATTAGCGTCAGTGTCTGCAAGAAATTCATCATAAAGCGCCTGGTCAACTACAGGAGCATATTTGTCGCGGAGCTGAGCTATTCGAGCCTCGCGTGGCTGCATTGAACGCTCATCGTTAAGTATTTGGTTCTCAAGGAGTCTTCGTGATTCTTCAAATGAAGGTACACCCTTGCTGTCAAGCTTTTTGATGATGTGGAAACCGTAAGAAGTAGGGAACGGCTTTGTAATTTCGCCAACCTGTGCGGCAAAAGCAGCGTCTTCAAATGGTTTTACCATGCGTCCTGTGCCAAACCAATCGAGCTTGCCACCATTGCGTGCACTGCCGGGGTCTTCAGATTCGCGGCGAGCGACGTCTTCAAAGTCAGCTCCGTCGATGAGCACTTTGTAGATAGAGTCCATTTTTTCTTTCTGCTTTTCAGCCTGCTCTGCCGGCATGCCCTGAGTGAGCTTGAGGATATGCTCCACGAGAACCTGTCCGCGAGCCGGACGGCGTGAATTTACGCGTACGATGTGGTAGCCGAATCCGGAGTCAATCACGGGTGAAATTTCGCCTACTGCAGTCTGATATGCAGCAGCCTCGAAAGCCTGTGGATAAGTGCCATTTCCGGAAATGAAGCCCATGTCGCCATTGCCGTTGCGCCTTACCGCAGGGTCGATAGAATGAGCAAGCACCATTGCGTCCCATGTAGCCTTGCCGGCGAGGATATCTGTGCGAATGCTGTCAAGGAGAGCCTTGTTTGCAGCATCTTTCTGCGAGTTGCGGTCGTGGCTAACCATAATGTGGCTCACATTTACGTCCTCCAAAAGACGGTTGTAAGCGTCTTGAAGAATTTTTTCTTGTAAGTCTTTGTCAAGGAGGTATGGAGCAGCGA
>CALYOL010000144.1 GCA_945231345.1 uncultured Porphyromonadaceae bacterium | reverse complement strand
CGGCATCCGCGATGTAGAGAGGTCTCGGGGGCTCGGAGATGTGTATCAGAGACAGCCAGTAGTGTCGAGAATTAGCAGGGACATTAATCTGTTCATCTGCAGGGTTGTTTCTGCGCAGGTCCGCATTTATTGCAAGCCAGTCTTGAAGTGGCAGAATGCAAAGCATAGATGGGGATTTTAGATGCTGCTCAACAATTTTCTCACATAACCAAGGTTCAGCGAAATATGGGGCTTCTCCAGCACAACCAAGGGTGTTGTTGAAGAAGTGTTGTGACTTTTCACGATTTTCTTCCCACCATAGACGAATACCACCCATATCGTGAGTAGAAGTAGTACAAACGGAATAGTATGGATAGTGCCAAGTGTTTCCAAATTCTGCTTTAGGGTCTTTTGGCATGCGCTGAATTTCAAGAGACAGGATTTCAAGCTGGCTCATTACTGCGGCTACACAGTCAGGAATCATACCGAGGTCCTCAGCGCATGTAAGCATATCTGTTGCCTCGATGAGCGGTGGAAGTTTCCACATCGCTTTACCATACCAGAAATCATTATGACGACGATAGAAGAAATCGTTATACAGGCGGTCGAAACACCACTTTTCGTAATCGTTCAGGCTACGGTAAATATAGGTAAACTGAGCTGAAATACGTGGATGGTATTTGCCTTTCTCGTATGGGTCCTCGATAAATAATACATTGTCGATAAGTCCCATGAGCGCATCGCAAATACGTGCGTTCTTGTCGTTTTTCTCCTTTTTAGCAAAGAAGTCTGCGACTTTTCTTTGAGTATCGAATTCTTCCTTAAGTTTATAGCGACCGTATCCAAGAGGTTCAAGATATTGTTCTTTTACTTCGTCTGTGTATTCACCAAAATAGTCACCAAGGAACCAGTCCATGATATATGGAGTAGTGTGCAGGTTGACGTCAATCCAAAAATCGTAAGAATGACGTAGCTCATCAGGAGTAAATGGCATAGCAGGATTGAATACACCGAGCAAACCATGAACTGCCGTCATCGGTATTTGCCAAATACGGAAGAACCCGAGAACGTGGTCTATACGGTAAGCGTCAAAGTATTCACTCATTTTTTTGAAACGAGCCTTCCACCATGCAAAACCATCTTTATTCATCTCTTCCCAGTTGTATGTAGGGAAGCCCCAGTTTTGTCCGAGTACTGAGAAATCATCCGGTGGTGCTCCTGCTTGACAATCAAGGTTGAAGAGGCGAGGGGAAATCCATGCGTCAACACTTGTGCGAGAAATACCGATAGGAATATCACCTTTAATAGCAACGCCATGCTGGTGTGCATAGTCGCGGACAGCCTTCATCTGCTTATCGAGGTGATATTGCTGGAAATATACGAAGTTTATTTCAGCTTCATGCGCAGATATAAACCCGCTGACTTTGCTCTCTTCGTACTCAGCGTATGCCCCCCACTGACTAAAATCAGGTGTTCCATTGAGGTCGCGAAGAACGCAGAAAGCAGCGTATGGAGTCAGCCAATCGGCATTTTTTGCCACGAATTCTTGGAAGTCTTTAGAAGCAACTGTCGCTGCACCGTCTTGCGCAAAAATTTCGTGAACATACTCGTTTTTGTATCTATTTACTTCTTCGTAATCAACTGTTGCGAGTGAGTTAAGATATGCTCTTTTTTCATTATAATAAGCCATTTTGCCCTCGTCGTTTAATATGCCAATTTCCTCAAGACGTAGGAACATTGGATGGAGAGCAAATGTAGAGTTTGCGTTATATGGATAGGAGTCTGTCCATGTATGGGTCATTGTAGTGTCATTGATGGGAAGAATTTGAATAAAATTTTGTCCTGTCAATTCTGCCCAATCTACAACTTTCTTCAAGTCGTAAAAATCACCCACACCGAAGTCTTCGTTTGAACGGAGAGAGAAAACCGGTATTGCCACTCCAGCACAACGTAGAGGGGTAAGAGGATTGTTAAATCTAAGTCCTGCAACTATTGTGGCAGCTTGTTTTTCTCCCGCCACATCTAAGGTGCGATTGTCTCCACCTTCCCACGCAACAACATCACCAGTTTCCTTGTTGAGAATAATGAACTTGTATTGTACGCCTTTAGGGAATTTTTTGGCTTCAATGTTAACGCTCCAACAAGGGAAATCAGCATCAGACATCACGACAGCTTTTGATGCGTCCCAATCACCGAGAACTTCACATCCGCCGCAAATTGCGAGCACGTTTTCTCTACTTACCATTGGAGCCTCAACATTTATGTTAAGATATCCGTTTCTTAATCCAACTCTTTTATCCCTTACACCACGATAATTGAGGCAATCAACTACAGCAGAAGAATACAATGGCTTGTCTGCAGGCTGGTCTTGCCATTTATCGTAGATATTGTACACTTTGGCAGAGCGCCCACGAGTGAACTTATGAGCATGCCCCCATTCATTTTTGATATATCCATTGTCATTTTTTACGATATATGAATATTCAAACTCAGCAATGCTGTCTGGTATCTCAAGCTCGATAGTCCAAAGTTGCTCGCCTATAAGCGAGAGCTTTACTGCCTTTGTAAGGTCACCTTCACCCAATGCCGGTATGTTACCGGTAATGTAGATAGATTCACCCCAGTTGGTGTGATAATTGACGTTAAATGAAAGTTTCATGTAAGTAAAATATATTCTATGAGGTATTAGTTATTTACTATGTATAAAATTTGCTATAAAGGTACAAACTTTTTTTTAAAATAAGGGCTAAATTGCAAATAAAAAATACAATTTAGCCCTTATTTCCCCGTTTTAATATCTTTTTAGCCACATTTGGAGGTTCCGCATGCAGTGCAAATCAAGCAACCTTCTTGATAAATGAGGGTCTCTTGACCACAGTTGGGACATGTCTGACCTGTAGCTTTTGTGCCGTTTGGCAAATATTTCTTAAGAGCACGTTCAACTCCCATTTTCCAGGTGTTTATAGACTGGCTGTCAAGTTCGAGACCTGAAACAAGTTTAAGCACTTGGTCGATTGGCATGCCATAACGTAAAACACCAGAGATAAGCTTTGCATAGTTCCAATATTCAGGGTTAAACTTGTCACTAAGTCCTTCAATGGTAGTTTTGTATCCGCGCTTGTTAACAAACTGGAAATCGTAGCGTTTGACGCCGTCTTCTCCTATTGCCTTGATAATCTTGCCGTGAGTGACGGATTTTGGACAGAAAATACCGTCATCATCATCTGCAAGACCGGTGAAGATTTCGTATGGTTCACCATTCATGAGTCCGACAAAAGCAATCCACTTTTCTTTATTATTCTGGAAGCGGACGACGTCTGCTTCCAACTCAATAGGGCGCTTAATGACGTGTGGATGTATTTCTGCAGGTTCCTCCTTTTTAGAAATGCTCACAAGTACACCGGAACGGCATCCATCGCGATATACGGTGCAGCCTTTACATCCTGAACGCCAAGCTTCAGCATAAAGTTCGGCAACAAGTTCTTCGCTAACGTCAGACGGAAGGTTTATTGTAACAGAAATAGAATGGTCTACCCATTTTTGAATTTGACCTTGCATTCTCACTTTTTCAAGCCAGTCAATATCGTTAGAAGTTGCGCCTGCGTAAGGTGATTTTGCAATAAGTTCTTCTATTTCAGTGTCTGTATAACTATCTTTCACCTCAACACCGGTAATTCGCATCCAATCAAGGAATTTTGGGTGATAAACGATATATTCTTCAAAAGCATCGCCGCTGTCGTCAGTATAGTCAACACGAACTTTTTCATCGCTTGGGTTTACTTTGCGACGACGCTTATATACAGGTAAGAATACTGGTTCAATACCCGATGTGGTTCTTGTCATAAGGCTGGTTGTCCCGGTTGGAGCGATAGTGAGGCAGGCTATATTTCTACGTCCAAACTTCACCATGTTTTCATACATTTCGGGGTCTTGCTCCTTAAGACGATTGATAAATGGATTGTTCTTCTCACGTTCAGCATCAAATACCTCAAACGCTCCACGTTCTTCAGCCATTTTTACAGAAGAACCATATGCAGCTACGGCAAGTGTGCGGTGTACGGTTACAGAGAATGAAGTAGCTTCCGGAGTACCATATTTATACCCTAAAGCGGCAAGCATATCACCCTCAGCTGTAGTGCCTACGCCTGTTCTACGTCCTTTCAATGTCTTACTGCGAATTTTCTCCCAAAGATGACGCTCTGTTTTCTTAACTTCTTCAGGTTCGGGGTCAGAGTTGATTTTAGCGATAATGGTGTCAATCTTTTCCATCTCAAGGTCGATAATGTCATCCATTATGCGCTGTGCTTTGGCAACGTGAGTCTTGAATAACTCAAAGTCGAAATAAGCTTCTTTTGTAAAAGGATTTACAACATAAGAGTATAGGTTAATTGCTAACAATCTACAGCTATCATAAGGACACAATGGTATTTCCCCACAAGGATTTGTGGAGATTGTCTTGAAGCCGAGGTCTGCATAGCAATCAGGGACAGATTCACGAGTTATGGTATCCCAGAAAAGCACTCCCGGTTCTGCAGATTTCCATGCGTTATGAATAATTTTTGCCCAGAGTTGAGAAGCATCTATCTCGTGTGTAATGAGAGGTTCAGGAGAATCTACAGGGAATGTCTGAACAAATTTTTCGCCATCAAGTGCTGCTTTCATGAAAGCATCTGAAATTCTTACGGATACGTTTGCACCGGTAATTTTACCTTGCTCCATTTTAGCATCAATGAATGCCTCTGAGTCAGGGTGATTAATGCTTACAGTGAGCATAAGCGCACCACGACGTCCGCCTTGCGCTACTTCGCGAGT
>CALYOL010000143.1 GCA_945231345.1 uncultured Porphyromonadaceae bacterium | reverse complement strand
TACACGCGTAAGATCGTCGGCAGCGTCAGATGTGTATAAGAGACAGCCTTTATCGCCGTCTGCCTTTTTCACAATCGCAACCTTAAAGGAATCTACGAGCGTGTATATTTCCTGAGTCGCCTTCCTAACCGCAAGTGCCTTTTCAAGCCACACCTGACCCTTATCCGGGTTTTGCTCATTAAACGCGCTCAGCGTTGCAAGGATTGAAGCATTGCGCTGCTCAATATTGTCGTTAGAGCGTGTCAGTCCCTCCTCCACCTGCGTAAAACCATCAAGCACATCGCTTGACACGTTCAGCGCAAGCATTGCCGTCAAGACGATATACATCAGGTTTATCATCTTCTGGCGCGGCGAAAGCCTTGTATTGTTTGAGCTCATTGTATATCAGTCTATCTACGTTTTTTATACGATATTGTCTTCCTCCGGCTGCACAGGTTTCTGCTCCTGAGGCTGTTGCATTCCAGGCATATCCATCGGACTCATCGGACGATACATGTTGACAGTCATCGCCGTTATCATCTTTTCATATACAGAATTCAGCTGTTGCATATATCGTGCCATTTTTTCAGTTTCCTCACAGTAACGTGCACTCTGAGCCGAACTCCGCTCATACATATCACGGATATCCTTGATGCCACGATTTACACGGTCTATTGAGTCTATCTGCGATGATACACTCTTCAGCTGGATTTCATATATAGTATTCAGTCCACCAATATTGCGGCTCAAGTCTTGCATTTGCTCTGCATATCCACTTGCCGCACGAGTGATAGTCTCTGAATTTTCAGTAATTGCACGGTAAGACTCTAAAAGCGTATCGCTTACCGTATTCAGCGCTGCAGTAGTCTCATGCAAATGCTGCATCTCACTCGCTATCGCCGCCATCTGGTCCAGATATGCCTGAGTTGCAGATGTCAGCTCTGCCATGCGTGATAACTGCTCGCTCGCCGCTGCCATTTTCGCTATACTCTCGCTTAGAGACTGTGAATCCTGCTCGCTAAGCTCTATTCCCGCAGGTATACCCGCTGCGCGCTTAGCCTCTTCAGTTGACACTCCTGAGCCATCTATAACCACAGTACCACCGTTGCCTGTGCCGCCGTTGATTATCACGCCGCCACCGCCATTAAAGTCAGGACGGTCTTCAGGGTCATTAGAATCCAGTACAGGGAACACATTTTCCCAGTTATAAGTCCGTGGCGGACGGTCAAACGCCGTCAGAACGAACATTAACACCTCTGTACCCATACCTATAGACAGAAGCGTATTGCCACCCGGCAAGTGCAATATCTTGAACAAGGCTCCCCAGATTACGACTGCGGCACCTATACTATACGCAAAGTTAAAAAAACGCTGACCTTTATCACTTGAGATAAAGCGTGAAATCGCATTGCGGTATCCTTTAAATTTTCCCATTTTCTTTTGAGATTATATAAGGGGGTTGTTAGTTTTTGTAGTTTTGTTTCTGACCTTTTGCAAAGCCTATCTGAGTGCGTACACAGCGGAAACCGATATAGCTGCGCTGCTCATTCTGATATTCCCACATTCGGATATCTGAACGGATATTGTGAGCTACATCTTTCCACGAACCACCGCGCACTATCTTACGCTTCATCTTGTACGGGTCCTCTATCGCCGCATTATATCGATACTCAGGATTGAGGTCGCTCGTCAGTTTGTCTATACTCTCAGCATATGCCGTCGATGTCCATTCGCTGACATTTCCTGCCATATCATACAGTCCGAAGTCATTAGGAGAATACGTTCCCACACGCGACGTTATCAGATGACCGTCTTTAACATAGTTCCCATCCTGAGGCTTGAAGTTTGCATAGAAACATCCGCGGTCGTCGCTCATTGTCAGGTCTCCTTCCCATGGATACATATTCTCGTTCACACCCGCACGTGCAGCATACTCCCATTCCGCCTCTGTCGGCAAGCGATATGGCTCTACATACACGCCCTCCTTGCCCAGTGACTTACGCAAAAACTCCGTACGCCACGCTGCAAAAGCATTTGCCTGCTCCCAGCTCACACCCACTACCGGATAATCACTATATCCTCCATGTGAAAAATATAGACGCACATACGGCTCATTATAAGCATTGTCAAAATCATTCACCCATGCCGTAGTATCAGGATATACGTTCACTATATATGTGTTTACGAAATCATAGTCTCCGGTAAGTGCACGAGTAATTGTCTGGCGAACTATCTCCTGCTCATCATTGATATAAGCCGTATCCTTTGAGATTATCGGGTTACTCGTCGGAGTCGGCAGGTCTGTATTATACACGCGTGTGCGCGGATCCATGCGATTTTTGCGCTTGGCTGCCTCGGTATGATTATACACCTCATATCGATAATTAAGCTGAGTAGGGTCAAGCTCACGCGCACCCGTAATCGGATTTGTGCGATACACACTTTCTATCGCGCGAGCCTCATCTTCATTAGGATTGCGCCATGGTATCGCCTTATTCCAGTTAAGATGAGGCTTCACTGGATTTCCCTCCTTGTCTTCCTCTATCTTAAACTCTTCATTTCCACCGTATGCCGGGTCTGCAAGGCGCTCACGGATTATGGAATCGCGAACCCAGAACACAAACTGCTTATACTTGGCATTGGTGATTTCTGTCTCGTCCATCCAAAATCCGTCAACAGACATCCCTCGCGGATTTGCAGCAAGATTCCATGCCGAATCCGCCTGCTGCGGTCCTGTCTGCATTGACCCTCGGGATATCAAAACCATCCCATAGGGAGTCGGCTCTACCCATGATGTACCGCCAACGCCGGTGACCTCGCCACCCGCCGCACGGTAGTTGCCTGATGCACATGATGCTGCCGTAATTAGCAGCGTCGTTGCCATTGGAAGTAGTAATAAAGATGCTTTTTTCATATCTTACATTATGCGAATGCTCTTATGTTTATTTCTGTTTTTATCTGACAAGTCAAGTTTCAGGCTATAACCGGCAAATATCTCATGGCTACCTGAACTCGCCTTTGAGATTGCTGACGTCGGGTAATCATAGCTGTAACCAAGGTAGAAATTCTTGATTTCTGCTCCTATCACCACTGATATCGCATCATCATACCTATAGCCTAAGCCCATTGATAAAAATTTGCGATAACGCACCCTGCCCGTGATTTCTGCTGTCGTAAACGTGAAGTCGCTCTTCACCATTACAGAAGGTATCACTTCAAATAACGTATTTTTTACCGGAATATTGCTTCCAGCCATAAAATATAATATCCTTCCTGCCTGAAATTCATAATTTTTTTCATTTGTCCCTTCTCCGGACTCTGAATTAAACGTGATTGTCGGGCTGTTTACATGCTGGCAAGACACTCCTGCCCAAAACAGCTTATGAGTATAATACACACCAACACCCAAATCAAGCGACGTTCCACTCAAGTCTTGAGTAGGTATCGCATCGTCAGTAGACTCGTGATAGTCATCATCATCCGGCAGATATACCTCGCTGCCCTTAAACGTCTCATTAATAATACCTACCTGTAAACCGGCAGACAGAACACCACCAAAAAGCTTATGCTTATACGATAGCTGAAGACCAAGGTCCATATTCTTATAAAGACCAAGACTCTCCTGCTGCATATTAAGACCAACGCCAAAACGCTTGCCTATGAACTTAAACGGCATATCTGCCGTCAACACAAACGTCCGCGGCGCATTGTCTATGCCCATCCATTGCAGACGACTCCCGCCTCGCATACGGACAAAGTCTGTCTCTCCTGTCGCCGCAGCATTATAATACGTCGGTATTGCATAATACTGCGTAAACTGCGCATCTACCTGAGAATAAACACGCTCAGGATATATCACCAGCACGAAAAACGATATTATGACAAATATATAATTATATCTCTTCATACACTACTCAAAATAGAACGTAAGGACAACCATTCCTGAAGTCGCCTTCTTAATAGACTGTGTTATCTTCATCTTTGTCGGGTCGTCTGTCAAATCATTGCGCTCATGGTCTATAACGTCGGTCAAACCAAAACAAAATTTCAGCTCCGGTATAAACTTGAAATAGGGCAAATAAAAATCACACCCAAGACCAAAAGTAAGATATACATCAGTAGGCTTAAGCTTTAGATAATCATTATTCTTCTTTGTAACATCAAATGCCGGCATCACTCCCGCCGTAAAATAAGGTCGTGCATTCCTGTATCTAAGCGCAGAATACTTCAAATCAACAGGCATAACAACAAATGCCGACTTTACATTCTGCTGCATTTCAGTTCCACTGTTCATCTCATGCATCTTAATAATTCTATTACCAAAATACATACCGGGAGAAACACGCACATTAAAATATGTATTAAGACGAAAATCAATCAAGCCATTTACACAAAAACCGGGCGAATAATCAGGCTGGTCCATAAACCAATTCTCACCCTCATCTGTCACAAAGCCATTATGACATATATTCAGCATCTGAGCATGAAGACCGAAACTGAACCCTAAATGCCACGCACGAAAATCTGCATATGGACGATTAAGAACCTTATCATTCAAGTCCTTACCACATACTTTTGCCGGCACAGTTGCCACAATAAAGCATACTAAAACTAATATAACCCGTTTTATAAACGCCATAATTATTATAATAACGTCATATTTCTCTTTTTATTGCATTCCCCATCCTAAAATTCGATTATCATCTACTTCCACCAGCCCAACCGACAGCCGGGCACAGACCGTCACGCCTTATACTATCCATTTGTCGATAAACGATTAGCGAGTGTTCCCTATTTCCTATTATCTATTCACTATTCTCTATTCACT
>CALYOL010000142.1 GCA_945231345.1 uncultured Porphyromonadaceae bacterium | reverse complement strand
GCAAGGCTTACGATATGTTCGGCAGACGGAACGTGGAACGCTGGAAACGATTGGGTATGGTCCAATCTTACAAGCGTCCGGGAAAGGTGGAGTACAGAACAGCCGACCTGAGATTGCTTCAGCGTCAATCTCAAGACTATTTTTCAGAACCTCCAAACAAGTAACAATTATGATGACTCTTAAACGTCCGCAAGTCGAAGAAGAAATCCGCTATTCTGTCAAGCAAACGTGCGACCTGCTCGGCATCAGCCGGGACTGTCTGCTACGTCTGACAAGGAAAGGAAGCATAGCGAGATACAAGGACGCAACAGGCGGTTTCTTCTACTATGGCAAGGACATTCTAAGCCTTTTCGATAATGCAATGAGGTCTTAGGTCTTATCAATTTCCCTTTATTAATATGGGCTATATTACTGAACAATGCAAACAAAGGGTCATTGATGCAGCCGATGTGCATGGCGTTATCAGCGACTTTATCCAACTCCATAAGAAAGGTGCGGGATTCTGGGCTTGCTGCCCTTTCCACGGCGAGAAGTCGCCTTCTTTCTATGTGAATCCGGCACGCAACCGCTTCCACTGCTTCGGCTGTGGAGAGGGTGGCGATGCCGTCGCCTTTCTTATGAAGCACCAAAATATGACTTTCCAACAAGCCATTGAATGGCTCGCGAAAAAGTACAACATCGAGGTAAGGTACGAGAGCAAGGAGCAGTCGCAGCAGGAACGTGACGATGCAAAGCATCGCGAGAGCCTTTTCTTTGCTGTTGCCGAGGTGCAGAAATTCTTTATCGAGTGTTTCAACTCCGACGCTCCCGACGCTGTGGCGGCGAGGAAATACGCCTACAATCGCTGGGGCGAAGATTTCTGCAAGGAATATGGCATCGGCTACGCTCCGAAAGGCTCTGCCGCTTTCTTTGACTTCATCAAGCGAAAGCAGCTCAGTGAGGACTATCTTATCGAGCTTGGCTACATCGGCGTTAACGAGGCAGACAAGTCACGTTACGCCATGTTCCGCGACAGGGTGACTATCCCTATCTACAACCGATGGTTTAAGGTCTGTGCTTTCACCGGTCGCTACAACGGTGCCAATCCCGACATCGGCAAATATATGAACTCTCGCACCTCGCCTATCTTCAAGAAAGAGGAATGTGTGTTCGGTCTGCCGGACGCTATAAAAATGGCGAGGATAACGAAGCAGTTCATTTTGGTGGAGGGAGGTCCCGACGTGCTGCGGCTGCAAAGCATCGGCATCACGCAAGCCGTTGGCGCTCTCGGCACGGCATGGGGAGAGAAGCACTTCAAGCAGCTGCACTCGGTGTGCAACTCGGTGTGCTTTATCCCGGACAGCGAAAAGCCTAAGGGCAACTCGCAGTTCGGCGCCGGCTTTAACGCCGTGTTCCGCGCCGGGGAGATTGCTCTGTCGCTCGGTCTTTCCGTCACTGTCAGAGAGATACCTCTCGACGACGGAAAGGACAAGGAAGACGCCGACTCTTTCATCACGTCAAGGGATGTGTTCGCTTCGTTGGAAGAACAGTCTTTCATTCTATGGTATGCACGCAAACTTTTCTCTCGTCCGGACAGGTCGCTTTCTTCGGACAAGGAGGCGGTGCATACCATTGCAAGACTTGTTGCCCTTGTCGATGACAAGTTCGACCGCGACAACATCTTGTCTGCATTGCCGGACATCTACGGCAAGGCTAAGTCTTGGAAAGAGGCGGTGAAGCAAGCCGACATCAGCCGTAAGAAAGAGGCTGAGGAGGCTGCATCTTCCAACCTCGGCTACGAGGAGAGTGCGATGCGTCGCTTCGGCATTATCGTGCAACACGGCAAATACTACATCGCCGGAAAGGACGACCAGCTCGTGAGAATATCGAACTTCGTTCTAAAGCCGGTGTTCCACATCAAGTCGAACGACAATGCTATCCGCATTTATCGCATCATCAACGAACTTGGCGACGAGGACGCTATCGAACTCTCACAGGAGGAGATGGTGTCGCTCCCACGCTTCAAGAAACGCATCGAGAACCTCGGTAATTTTATGTTCATCGGAAAGGCTGAAAGCCTTGACCAGATGAAAGAATATCTTTATTCTATCACGAAGACTTGCGAACAGGTGTCGCTCATGGGCTGGAATGCCGACAATCGTTTCTTCGCTTTCGGCAATGGCTTGTTTTATGAAAACAACTGGTTTGAGGTGAATGAACTCGGCCTTGTCAGCTGCGGCGGCAAGACGTTCTACTTGCCGGCGTGCTCGGATATGCACCGCAATGACAAGGGTATGTTCGGCTTTGAACTCGATTTCATTCACAAACCGGACAGCACCATTACGCTCCGTGAATATGTCGCCAAACTTATCCAAGTATTCGGCGACAACGCTATGGTGGGCTTCGCTTTCCTTGTCGCTTCGCTTTTTCGTGATGTAATCTATCCTGTAAAGGATAGTTTTCCAATACTTAATCTTTTCGGTCCGCCAAACTCGGGCAAAACGGCTCTCGGCACTTCGTTAATGGCTTTTTTCCACCCTGTTTCCGAACCATCGAAAGTTTACAACACTACCGTGCCGTCGCTTAACCAGATGCTTTCGAGGGTGGCTAATGCCATTGAAATACTCGACGAGTATAAGAACGATGTGCCTATGCGCATGATTGAGCTTATCAAGGGTGTTTGGGGCGGAAAGGGTCAGACAAAGACCGACCCAGCGACCAAAAAGATTATAGATACGTTCTTTACCTGCTCGCTTATCATCTGCGGCCAGGAAATGCCTACCATTGACCCGGCTCTGTTCACTCGCGTTGTTCATCTCTCGTATTCGAGAACTGACTTCTCCGCAGAGGAGAAGAAACGCTACGTTGAACTGAAGGAACTCGCCCACCACCGCCTTACTCACCTGACCGTTGAGCTGCTACGCCTCCGACCTACTTTCGAGAACAGATACAGGGACATGTATCAGACGTGTTCGGAGGAGATTATGGTGAGGCTCAATGGCGAGGCTATCAAAGACCGTATCTTTGACAACTGGGTCATTCTGCTTGCCGCTTTCCGTACCGTCGAAACGCTTATCGACGTTCCGTTCACCTACCGCGATCTCTTTGAGTTCTGCTTCCGGCAGATGCGCTCGCAGAATGACATGGTGAAGAAGAAGTCGGAACTTGCCGACTTCTGGAAGATGTTCGCTTCGCTCTATATGAATGGCCGCCTTATCGAGGGCGCTCATTTCCGTATCATCACTGATGACAAGTTTATTCCGTCGGGGAAAGGTCAGAAATTCTCTTTCGACGGCAGAAAAGCCATTCTCTGCGTGAATTTCAATTCGGTGGAACACGTTATCGCTTCTCGCTCCGGCATGGCGGCTAACGCCTCGAAAATCGACTTGCCGACGCTTGAACCGTTCCTCGAAATCTCTCAGCAATTCCTCGGTAGAAAACAAGTGAGGATGGTGAAGCTGAATAATACCGGCTCGCCCGATACTACGGTCGAGAATATGCAGCGAGTGACTATGAGCACTCGTGTTACTTGCATCTGTTTTGACTACGCTTCGCTAAAGGGCGAGTTTGACATCAACCTCGAAACGATGAAGCTCACCGAGGCGGAGGAACGTGCCGAGGACTATGCGGATAGTGAGCAGGAGGCTGCAAATGACGTTAAGGCGGAGAAGCCCCCTACACTGTTCGACGACAACAAGGAAGAAGAACTGCCGTTCTAATACACAATTATATATACAATGCAAATCGGCTCACTATGTGGGTCGATTTTCCTTTTAGCAGTCTCATATTTGCTTGCCGAACCCATGCCATTTTCCGCTTGACAACGCTGACAGCACTGACATCGTTGTAAATCAATTACTTATGCGATTTTTGCCGTAAGACAAACGCTGACAACGTAAGACAAAACGGCTTTTGCCGAAAATCCGTTAGACAAACGCTGACACGATTTATCTATTATATTATTCTTTTTCTTTAATAAAAAAAAGATATAATATTATGGCTCAACGCCTTATAAATCGTGGCTTCGCGCTCTGTCTTATTGTCTAATTTGTCTAAGGCTTTTTCCTATCCTCCGCGAAATTTTTATTTTTTCGTGAAATAAAAACTTCTTTCAACGCCTTAAATCTGCACCAATCGTCACGCATTGGCAAACATCGGCAACAATCGTTTTACTTAGGCAAGCAACGGCAGTGGTTGTAATGTATATATGTTTTATTATCCATAACTTCGCAACACAAACTTAAAGTATTGGTTTATGGCACGAACTTATTTCCTATATATACATCTCGACGACTACCTCGCCCAGTGGTTTATTCACGACCACGGCGGCAAACACCCGGTACACCTCACTCGTGGCAGCATAGAGAGTGGCATTCTCGAATCTTTTCTCGAAATGCAGCCTGATGATGTGCCACAGCAAATTGAGGCTAACAATCCCGGTGCAGTGATAATCGCTATTCCCGATTTCAAGTCGAAGGACATCACTTCTTATAACTACTTGCCGAAGTACGCCGAGGACTTGCTCGTCGCTACTATCCGCAATCGCTTCGATGTGGAGCTGTGGACTTCGCTCCACAAGTTCTCGTCGCTGTTCAAGCGACAGGACGAACTTATCTACGCTTTTATGTGCAAGCACTGCATCGAAGTGAACGAGAAGAATTGGAACGCAATCGCTAAACGATACCAACGCAAGCGTAGGTCGTACCGCTCTGCGTGCCGTATGAAAAAAATGCGTAAAAAGAAAAAAAATCTTCCCGATTTCAAGGGGTAAAAATGTCATGCGTTACGCTTGTTACGCTTGTTACACTTGTTACGCATTTCTTAATACATTCACATATACACATATAATATGAGGACTACGAAACAAATATTGCCGGGAGTTAAGGAGATTGGCTGGGTAAGGTGTGAG
>CALYOL010000141.1 GCA_945231345.1 uncultured Porphyromonadaceae bacterium | reverse complement strand
GTGTCATTTGCTATACTGGTGACAACTGCAATGCTTTCTGACATAAAACGAGATAAGAGCAGTGTGAAATAGCCTGCAATAGGACAAACGATGATGCCCACTATACCATTTGATTCAAAATGCTTCATGCTAAACAATGTACCGATAATGAATATCGCGGTTCCGAAGATTGCTAAGCATATTCCACAGAATTCACCGAGCGACCGGATGATATGCGCTACTACTGGAATTGCCACGAAACGCGCATTGACATCTACCACTTTTTCCACGTCTTTAGCTCGTCTTATCCAATAAAAGACTGAAAATACTGCGTCGGCAAGCATCACTATCATGACGAGAACTAAACCTGCCTTTTCCCCTGCTGAGTAGTACTTAAAATAGTTAAACCTATCCACGAAAATATCTAATATGGCTAACGCAATAATAACTCCGATTACCCAATACAGCCATTTGAATGGTTTGCGGAAAATGTTGCCACAGTCAATGTAATTTAATACGCTTTCCATAACTTGATTAATCTTTTCCATAATGATAGAATTTTAAGGGTTAAACGTTAATTCTGCAAATATAATACAATTAAATTTAGTTTACAAATAAATAATTATTGTTATTCGAGCATGTTGTTTAAGCTGTGTGTTTACAATGCAGTTATTGCAATATGGACTCCTTTTCGCATCTAAATAGTCCATCATGTTAAAAAAATCGGGGCAATCTGCCCCGATTTTTCATTTCTCAATATTTTGTCCCGATTAAGGGGTTTTAGGCAGTTATTCCACTTCCCAAGTCTCTCCCGCAAGAATCATGTCGCGGAGAGATGCGAAGCCCTTCTTTGCACGGACTTCTGCCACCTGATGCTCAACCTCCTCATTATACGTTAAGCCTTCAACATCGCGGATTACACCGATTGCAAGCGGAAGTTCGTGTCCATCCATCATTGCAAGCTGCTGGTGTAGGAAATTACTCTGGCAGTGTGCGTCGTGTACAAGAACATCGTCAATCGTATAGCCATCCTTGCCGATTTCAACTGCCTTCAGTCCGAAACCGTCTTGAACTATGCCCATATTCTTCTCCTTGCCGAAAATCATCTTTTCGCCATGGACAAGGTGGATAGTGCGGTCTGCGCGTGTCTCGCGGTCGGTGATGAAATTGTGGATGCCATTATTGAAAATCATACAGTTTGTGAGCATTTCCACAACAGACGCACCCTTGTGCTGAGCAGCCGCTACAAGCACCTCCTGAGAGATTGCCAGCTCCACGTCTATCGCACGGGCAAAGAAATTACCGCGCGCACCGAATACGAGTTCTGCCGGTATAAACGGGTCTTCGGTAGTGCCATAAGGAGATGACTTTGATACAAACCCTCGGTCGCTCGTAGGTGAATACTGACCTTTTGTAAGTCCGTAAATCTTATTGTTGAAAAGGATGATATTGATGTCGATATTACGGCGCACTGCATGAATGAAGTGGTTGCCACCGATAGCCAGACCGTCGCCATCGCCTGAAATCTGCCATACTGTCATTTCAGGATTTGCTACCTTAAAGCCCGTAGCGATTGCGGCTGCTCGCCCGTGAATGGTGTGGAAACCATAGGTGTTCATATAATACGGGAGGCGTGAGCTACAGCCGATACCTGAGATTACCGCTGTCTTATGTGGAGCCACGCCCAATGTAGCCATAGCCTTATGGAGTGAATTAAGCACTGCATGGTCGCCACAGCCCGGGCACCAGCGTACCGGTTGGTCACTCTTATAGTCTGCTGCTGTATATTTTATTTCTTCCATGATTATTTGCCCTCCATGATTTTAGTGACACCATCTACGATTTCTTTCACCATAAACGGCTGACCCTGAATCTTGTTGATTCTGCGGATTACCTTTCCCGGGAATTTTGCCTGCAGATAGTCTGCAAACATGCCGGTGTTAAGTTCTGCCACGATTACGGTCTTATATTTATTTATTATCTCCTCTGTATTTGCAGGCAGAGGGTTGATATATCTGAAGTGTGTAAACGCTACGCGCTTTCCAGCCTTGTTCAGCTCCTGTGATGCTGTCAGCAGATGTCCGTAAGTGCCGCCCCAGCCTATCAGCAGAGTATCTGCTTCTGCGTCACAAAGCACTTCCTGTGCAGGAATATCGTTTGCAATGCGAGCCACCTTTTCACGGCGGATACCAACCATCTTCTCGTGGTTTACAGGGTCATTTGATATAGCACTTGTCACAGCATCCTTCTCAAGTCCGCCAAGGCGGTGCATTAGCCCCTCTGTTCCCGGTATCGCCCAGTAACGCACAAGGTTTTCAGGATTGCGGAGATACGGCTTCCAGCCTTCCTTCTTTTCTTCCGGTACAAACGGACACTTGATTTCAGGATATTCGTCATATTCAGGGATGCGCCATGCAGATGAACCATTGCCGATAAATGCGTCAGAAAGAAGAATTACTGGCGTCATGTGCTCCAGCGCTATGCGGCTTGCCTCAAATGCCATATCAAAGCAGTCTGTAGGAGATGCCGGAGCAACTACCGCAACAGGGGATTCACCATTGCGTCCATACAAAGCCTGCATCAGGTCGGTCTGTTCTGTCTTCGTTGGAAGACCTGTTGACGGACCACCACGCTGAACGTCTATTACCACCAGCGGCAACTCTGCTATGACTGCCAAACCAATGCCCTCACTCTTCAGGGCAAGACCCGGACCTGACGTTGATGTCACAGCAAGATTTCCGGCAAAAGAAGCTCCGATAGCAGAGCATACGCCCGCTATTTCGTCCTCCATCTGGCATGCCTTTACGCCAAGGTCCTTGCGCTTTGCCAGTTCATGCAGAATGTCTGTTGCAGGAGTGATAGGATAGCTCCCGAGGAACAATGGGCGACCAGCCTTTTCGGAAGCCATGATAAGGCCCCATGCTGTAGCCGTATTGCCATTGATATCCGTATAAGTGCCTTTCTTGATTGGCTCTGTCTCTATGCGATAAGTCGATACTGATGCATGGATATTGTGTCCATAGTCAAAACCCGCCTGGATTACCTTCGCATTTGCCTCGTATACTGCCGGCTTCTTCGCAAACTTATTCTTCAGCATGCGCAGCGCATTCTCAAGAGGACGGTCAAACAGCCAGCATACAAGACCTAACGCAAAGATATTGCGGCATTTCAGCACTGCCTTGTTATCCATTCCGCTGTCCGCAAGCGCGGCTTTAGTCATCGTCGTCACTGGTACTTCTACCACCTGCGCCGTTATTCCAAGCTCCTTGATTGGGTCTTCTGTCTGGAAAAGCGCTTTTTTAAGCCCTTCCGGCTTAAACGCATCAATATCAAGGATAATGACGCCATTGGGCTTTAGAAACTTAACGTGTTGTTTCAGGGCTGCGGGATTCATTGCGACAAGTACGTCACATTCATCTCCCGGAGTGTGAACACCGGCACCTACACTGACCTGGAATCCTGAGACGCCGCTCAGGGAGCCCTGTGGTGCCCTTACTTCAGCCGGATAGTCAGGAAAAGTAGATACACTGTTGCCTACTCCTGCAGACACATTGGTAAATATATTACCCGCGAGCTGCATACCGTCACCTGAGTCTCCTGAGAACCTCACGACTACCTTGTCGAGGGTCTTTACACTGGTTTGCTCTAACATGACAAATTTGTTATTTGCTTTTTTAAGGTTATTTAGTTTTTATGGATTATGCCGTTTTGAGCATACTTCGTATGCTTGCGCAAAGTTACACCTTATTTTTCAATTTTAGCGGTTTTTTACAATTTTTTTGATTCAATATTCAATTTTATCGCTCCATTTTTGTTCGCTTACTCATTATTTTGTTAATGGCACTGTGACTTTTGCGCCTTAACTTGCCAATTACGGAAATTTTTGGCTAAAATGACGCCGAAAATTGTAAAAAAATCTTAATAAGGAAAAATTTCTTTATTAAGATTTTATAGTGTCAAAAAAGCTTTGTAACTTTGCACAGGAAAAACAATGCCAAAGGCAATTTCGTTATAATACAAGATAATAGTAATAACACTTTAATTATATAATCAAGACAATGAGCAACATTGATTTATCAAAGTATGGCATCACCGGCGCAAAGGTGATTAGCAACCCTTCTTGGGAAGATTTGTATCAGGCTGAAATCCAACCTAACCTCGAAGGTTACGAAAAAGGTCAGGAAACTGAACTCGGAGCTGTTAACGTAATGACAGGTATTTACACCGGCCGTAGCCCTAAAGACAAATTCTTCGTTAAGGATTCTACTTCAGAAAACACTATCTGGTGGACTTCTGATGAATACAAGAACGATAACAAGCCTATCACTCCTGCTGCTTGGGATTCTCTAAAGGCTCTCGCAAGCAAGGAACTCTCTGACAAGACTCTTTACGTTGTTGATGCTTTCTGCGGTACTAACAAGGATACTCGCCTCGCTGTCCGCTTCATCATGGAAGTCGCTTGGCAGGCTCACTTCGTTACAAACATGTTTGTACGTCCTACTGCTGAAGAACTCAAAGAATTCCAGCCTGACTTCGTTGTGCTCAACGCTTCTAAGGCTAAGGTTGAAAACTGGAAAGAACTCGGAATCAACTCTGAGACTTGCGTCGCTTTCAACCTCACTGAGCGCATGCAGCTGATTATCAATACTTGGTATGGCGGTGAAATGAAGAAAGGTATGTTCTCTATCATGAACTACTACCTCCCTCTCCGCGGCATGGCTTCTATGCACTGCTCTGCTAACACCGACATGGAAGGCGGCAACACTGCTATCTTCTTCGGCCTTTCTGGTACTGGTAAGACTACCCTTTCTACTGACCCTAAGCGTCTCCTCATCGGTGACGACGAACACGGTTGGGACGACAACGGTGTCTTCAACTTCGAAGGCGGTTGCTACGCTAAGGTTATCAACCTTGACAAAGAAAGCG
>CALYOL010000140.1 GCA_945231345.1 uncultured Porphyromonadaceae bacterium | reverse complement strand
ACACATTTCCTTTGACTGTTTTTTCCACACAGCACAGGCAAGCTCCAAGTCCGCATGCCATCATATTTTCAAGTGATACTTCACAGTCAATATGTCTTTCTTTTGCAATTTTAGCAACAGCTTTCATCATGGGTGCTGGACCACAGCAGAAGATTTTGTGCCAATTATTCTGCATACAGCTATGCTGGGTGACAACTCCTTGCTCACCATAGCTGCCATCGTCAGTTGAGATATTGACAGGCGCAAGTTCTTGTAAATGCTCGAGTTGAAGCAGGTCTGACTTACTTCTCGCTCCAATCAGGTATTCAAATTGTATGCCTGAACTTTTTAATATTTTGCCTAAGTAGAGGAGGGGAGCAATGCCAACTCCACCACCGACAAGTATGCAAGGGGTGTTGTCACTGCTATTGACTTCAGTATTGAACCCATTTCCAAGCGGAAGGAGAATATTTATTTTAGTGC
This sequence comes from uncultured Porphyromonadaceae bacterium, assembly GCA_945231345.1. Taxonomy (GTDB): domain Bacteria; phylum Bacteroidota; class Bacteroidia; order Bacteroidales; family Muribaculaceae; genus CAJUPY01. The sequence continues at coordinate 4,461 of CALYOL010000140.1, read as the reverse complement.
CTTCACTCATGTCTGCAAGGACGCTTGTTGCTTTCCCTGCTCTTCTGACAAGAAGCCAAAGACGATTATTCTCTTTGTCAACATTATTTACCGAGATTGGGCGACGAAGTAAGACATCCGGTGCATCTACAGCCACCTGAACAAATTGACCGGGTTTAATTTCAGGCAATTGAGTGCCGTCTGCAGGTGATAATATCAGCAAAGAGTATTGATTGCTGATATGCCGGTTTTCTACTATGATGAAGTCAATAAGTTTCTTCATTTATATTTATTTTTAGTTTAATAGTGTCTAATTAACTCTCACATATCTCACAGGACGTACCATGAGTCCTGTGGGGCGACCTGCTCTGTTAGCGAGGCTGCCTCCTGTGCTGTTTACTAATAAAGCGTAGAGAGTACGTTTTGAACTTGATATTCCGATAGTGCTGCTTTGCAAATATGCGTCAGAACCCCACACTTCCTTTTTTTCTTTGTCTTTGTTATCATCTATATATGAGGTACCGGGTATCAAAATGTAGTTATCGTTGTTTTTGCTTGTAAGTCTGTACCAAGTGTGACCATCTATCGTTTCAGCTTTAATTGTGGTGTTTGCGATGAGTAGCTCAAAGTCCCTTGCAGTAGGGATGTTCCATCCGTCCGGCCAATTCAGCTGCACTATATCATCTTCCGCCTTTAAGTCCCTTGTGTCCTTGTCTGTATCTGCCGTATTATCGTAAGCGTATTTTGCAGCTATAGCACTGGCTGCGTATTCTTTAGTATCAAAGTATTCCGGTTCTTCTGTTGCACCCCAACTAAGGCGCATACCCTGGCTTTTGAGGCATTTTGCGATAAATGCATCTTCATTGATTGGTGCACCGTTGTATGTTCTGAGGAATGTTTTTGATTCCACACCATAGTTAAACGGACTCCACAGCAGCTTGTATGTTACTGTTTCTTCGCCTTCCGTCACTGTCTTTGTGATGCCGAGGTCCACAGCGAGCTCATTGATATTTCTCACAATGATATCTTTTTTATTTACGTCTGTATAGGTGTATTGTTCTTTCAGCACCGGACGGATGTTGAGTCCCGTATAGCGGTTGGAGGAAATAATTCTCATTGACGGGTTGCTGTGCATAACGGCACAGTAAGCATACGTGTTGAGATTGGAAGACATATAGTATAGATAGTCGGTATATGTTACTCCTCCATTGATGGCATAGCCGTTTGAGAGCATAGTGATTTCTTTGCCGTTAATCTTGCTTCTGAACGTTATCTTGTTTACGTTCTTTCCTATATCGTCGCAATACACTGTTTCCGTGCTCACAATTTCGGTATTGTCTATAAATTCCTGGATATCATCTTTATTTGGCAGAGTCCAGTGTCCTCCCCAATATTGTCTGGCAGGGTCATAGACCGTTTCCGCTATGTCTGTCGGGAGCTGTGATGATGTATTTTCCACATATCGGTCATTGATGTATGTATCATAGCTGTAAATGTCTTTGGGGTACAGTTCACCCCATGCAAGACGTTTGCCGAGCACATTGCCGAGGGCAGCGATAGCAGCTTCGTCCATGTATGACGAGGTTTCCGTGCCCAGGTTGATTGGGCTCCAACGTATTCCGGATGGTAATCCCAGGTCTACTGCACATCGCTCATCCATACGGTATGTATAGACTATTGCGTGGTGACCGTTTTCAATTATTACGTCATCACAGTTGTATGATAGTTCTTTGATTCCTGTGAGGTAGTTTCCTATGGAATATGTTCCATGTACTGACATTGTTTGCGGTGTGGCAGCATCGAGGATATAGCGGTAATGCTCCACACTGTTTTCATCTACGGTTTTAGTATATTGGAATTTTGTAGCCCAGTTGTTATTGTGTTCTTGGGTGTATGAGTTGTAGATGTCAATTTTGGCGTATTTATGAATGAATGTCAGCACTGTCACGGCATTTGTTTGTGGTTCTGTAGCTTTTGTAAACATCCAGTCGGTAGCTTCTTGCGTACTTTGGTCTGCAGCGGGTGGTGTGAGGCGTGAAAGTATGTCGTCTGTGCTTGTACAGTCGTTAAAATCTTCGGAGTAGGGGTAATATGCCACGTATTTGTAGCCAAGTTTGTGAACCACTTCTTTTATGTCTGAGTTAAGATTCCATGCTTTGCCGTCAGGAGTGGTGAGTTTGATGTTTTTGGCGTTAATGCCATCGATAAGCGTCACAAAGTTGTTGCTGCCGTCAAGAATGAAGAGCCCGAAAGAGTCGCCGGGCTTGAAATCGCGAGTAATGTCATTGTCGTAAACATCAAGAATTTGTCCTCTGGACTGAGGTGCGTCTACCACAACGGCTTCAAACTTCATCGGTGTGCCTTTGTCTTCGGCAAGAGGTGAATTTATGTCATCTCTGCATGCCGTGAGCAAAAGAAAGAATAATATATATATCAATTTCTTCATGGCTGTTCTACATATATTCGGATGCTGCTTTGGCTCTCCGTGTTAGTATTCCAGTTTTTTCCTCCATAAACAGGTCTGATGAGCATACCCGTGTAACGGTGCCCGTTTTGTGTAAGTCCCATCAAGTTTATAGTGTTTCCGTCTTTGTCTACATATGATGAGTACTTTGTGACGGGTGTGACTTTTGTAATTTTGCCTGTTTCGTCAAGGGTTTTAGTTGTTTCAAATTCCATATAACTGGAGCAGTCTTTTAGGCTGTGGGAAGCGGAAGATGCAAAGTAATACATTCCACCATAGTCAGAACTATATGTTTCCGTGCTTTTTACTCCTTCGTGATTACGCGAGTTGCAGCAAAGCATGTCAATACTCCAGTCACTCCACGTTCCTCCGGGAAAATATAGCACTTCCCCGTTTATCTTGCTTGTGAACTTGAATATGGAAACAAGGTAGCGGTATGGTCTTAATTCCGCTGTACCGAAAAATTCGGAGTTATCATAGTGGAGGTTGAGATATGCTCCTGTTTCAGGGTCTTTTGCTCCTATCCATGGTGCATAGCGTATATTATCTTCATAGTACCAATCCACTATTTCAACCTTGCAGTTTCGAGCCAGTTCGTCAACCTCATTTTCGTTTGGTATTCGCCATTCGCCTTTCCAGAGTTTGTTTCTCACCACATCGTATTCCGTTCCGGCGATGTTGCCGTCGATAGCGGCGTATGAGTATTGTCTATCTACGTATGTCTCAGGGTAATATCCTTTTTCCGAACCGGAAATAAGCGATGTGACGGATGTTATTTCTCCGCTACTGTTTGTGATGTATGAATCTCCCGTTTTGCTTATTCTGCCGGTTTCTTCGTTAAATAGCACTGCAGGCTGCTCGTATTTTGTTTCCAGTTCACCCCAGGAATAATAGTCTCCGCGGTCAAAGCAGGAGTGAAGTTCGCTGTTCATAAGGTCTTCTCTCACATTACCGTCTGCGTCATACCATTTGCCGTTCCTTGCAGCAAGGTCTGATGACGTTTCTGCACCTAAGTTATGGTTTGCCCAAATGCAACCTGATGGTAGTCCCATATCCACTCCGGCTGTTTTGTAAGATACTGCGGGCTGTGAAAAGATGGAAATGTAAATGAGCCCATTTTCTATCAGGTCCACGTTTGTCTGCCAATAAGAGATGTTAGTGATTTCGCCTTCGTTTTCAATCTCTTGTTTTGAGGTTGCCGTGCCATACACTTCCACGTTTTCTCCGGGAATGTAGATATAATTATACGTTTCGGAATCATCTGCTTTATACATTAGTGTGTTTTTAACGGGGTGTTCCACTGTCAGCATATCTGAAGCTTCTCCGTTGTAGTATATTTTCATCAAGCTCATTGCGTGACTAAATTCCAGCCTGAGTGTTGTGCCTGTTACTGTGTGATTTCTGCACACCAGAAGGTCTGCGGCATTATATTTTGCTTGTGTGGATTGGTCTGCGTAAAGACTTGGAAAGTCAGCTATGTGTTTGGCTATTACGTCGTCTATTGTGGTGTAATTATTGTATTTGCTGTCGTATGGTGCATATGCGTAGTATTTATAGTTTTCGTTGTAATACACATCAGAAGATATTACGTTTCCTGCATTATCTACACGGTAAGCAAGACCTGTTTTTTGCAGCACAAATCTGTAGTTGTTGTTAATTATCGTGCCTTTCTGGTCCACAACTATCAGTCCGAAGTCATCGCCGGGAGCAAAAGAAGTGATGACACCATTGTTTATAGAAGCCCTGGAAGACACATCGTTCACATTGCGATTGTATGCAACCACATCAACCATGATTTCAAGTGCCGTGTCCTGCTCTTTCATTATGTTTTCTGAGGAGCAGGATGCCAGGAGTAATGATATTATGAGTGGTATAATTTGTTTCATATACTAATTCTTTCTTTTAAGCAGAACCGGTCTTACTGAAAATCCGTTGTATCTGTCGCACTCTTTCAGTGCCTGTGTGGTCATGTGACCGTTGCCGCTACCGGATTCGGTAACGTATGTTGTTTCGAAAGC
>CALYOL010000139.1 GCA_945231345.1 uncultured Porphyromonadaceae bacterium | reverse complement strand
CCCTTAAAACAATCTTTTCTACCTTTACGCTATTGGTTATTCAAATGCCGGATAGCCCGGATTTTGTGTATAATGTCCCTGTGAGAAATTATATTGGGCTACAGGTATTGGGAAATACTCCTCACCTGCGTCAAACACAGCACCATCATAATAGATGCGGTTATCCTTTTCTGCTGCAATATAAGCCGTCATCACCTGCTTTGCCACGCCCCAACGCACCAGGTCAAAGAAACGCTCACCCTCAAGTGCCTTTTCAAGGCGCATCTCAGTGCGTAGAGCCTTGCGTGCATAGTCCTGAGTCCAGCCGGCAGCTGGATATAGTCCTATCTTATAGTTTGCTGCATACTTGCTTGCATCATAGAAGTCTCTGACATATTCACTATTCATCGCACGCTCGCGTACACGGTTGATTAGGTTGCGTGCTGTCTCAAGGTCTTGACCAAGCTCTATCAGCGCCTCTGCCTTATAAAGCAACAGGTCTGCATAGCGGATTATCTGCCAGTTTAGCTGTGAGGCTCCCCATGGCCAACCCTGGAACATATCAGATGACTCTGGTGATACCCAGAAACGCTTTGCGCAGTTGTGTCCGTAGGTGCCGCGGTCGCGTACCCATGACTGACACGGTGTTTCCTTGTATGTCTTGAACGTTATTGTCGGACGACCGGTCACGAAGTCAAGGCGTGGGTCTACATTTGGTGTAGTGTTGCTCAGCGTCTGAACCGCATCATCTACAAATGTCACCACTGCATAGTCCGGGCGTGACTGATAGTCAAATACCGGCAGACCATTCTCATCTGTCTGATATGCATTGATAAGGTCCTGAGATGGCAAGAAAAATCCATCACCGTGATATGGGCTGTTTCCTCCGGGTGAGTTAAGCAGATTGCTCCAGTTTACACGACCTCCGCTTTCTGAGCCGTCATTCATTGAATATTGAACTGCAAAAACTGATTCAACTCCGTTTTCATAAGCCACAAGGTCTAACTGCTGGAAATCTGACAGCAGGTCATAGCCTTTTACTTGGTCTATCAGAGACACCACTTCCCGTAGAAGTTCCTTGTTAATGCTTGTCACTGCGTGAGTCTGCTCATCTTGTACGTATGCCTGATACAGCTTAACCTTTGCCGCATATGCTATTGCTACATTCTTGTTGATGCGGCCAACCTCGCTCTGGCGCTCAGGCAGAGACTTTGAGGCTTCTATCAGTTCACCGGCTATTTTTCCAAGAAGTTCGTCACGAGTATATTCATCATTTCTTACATTCACGTATTCGCTTGTTGGCAGGTTTTCGTCAATGTATGGAACTTTGTTGAACATACGTGAGAGTTCAAAGTAGAAATGCGCACGGAGAACCTTCATTTCTGCTATTCTTGATGCCTTTACCGGCACTTCTGATTCATCTGCTCCGTTCAGCACGCGAAGAGCCGCATTGCAGCGTGAAATCTGGCTGTACAGGTTAAACCACTTGCCGTCAAGGTTACCATTATTTGACTGTACCTGGAATGTCTCCATCGCATGGAAATCCCATATATCGCCTTCACCACCGCCGCCTTTATAAGCATTGTCGGCTCGAACCTCACCATAGCTCCAGTTGGTCGTAGGACGTATCCATGGGTCACCCTGTTCATTTGTAAAGCCTGTCAGACCGGCATATGCCGCATTCACCAGCAGGTCTATTGACTCGGTTGAGTTCATCACGCCGTCTGATAGACTGCCCTGTGGCTTGTTTTCAAGGAAGTCATCGCTACAAGAAACCATCATTGCAGCACATCCTATTGTCAGTAATATTTTATTCAGTTTCATCTTGATTTTTCGTTTTAAGGTTTTTTTCTTTTTTTAGAAGCCAAATTGAATACCAAATGTGTATTGACGTGGCAGAGAGTATGGATAGCCAAGACCTTCTGGGTCTGCTCCGCTATAGTTTGTAAGGGTAAACACATTCTGTGCCTGGAAATATACGCGTGCACCGGTCATCTTAAGTGTCTTCTGGATTGGAGACGGTAGTGTATATCCCAACGTTAGCGTCTTGAGGCGGAGGAATGAGCCGTCTTCTATATGGAACTCTGACACTTCATGCTCATTATTTGAGTTGTCTGTTGTCGGGGCTGGTGTTGAGCAGTCATATACTCCTGTTTCCTGATATCTTTCATAGGCTCTGGCTGCATCCAGCAACACTGCACCGTGGTTGCCGTTCCAGCACTGGAACAAGTCTGTATAGTAGCGTGAATTTACAAAGGAATCGCGGATTATTGAGTTGAAGAACATATTCACGTCAAATCCTTTCCATCCTGCTCCGAGGTTGAGACCAAACTGTGCTTTTGGAAGGTCTGTGCCAAGCCATGTTCGGTCATTGTAGTTGATTACGCCATTGCCATCCACGTCAACATACTTTATACGTCCTACACCTGGCTTACCAAACTCAACATTGTAGGTGCTGCAATACTCATCAACTTCTTCTTGTGTTCTGAATACTCCGTCTGTCTTGAAGCCCATCCATGAACCCAATGGCTGTCCAACGAGCGTATGGTCGCCGTATGCTCCACCATAGGTATGATAGATATCATCAAGCAGAGATGTCACCTCATTCTTCTGGAATGTGAAGTTAAAGCCTACCTCATAGTTGAAATCTTTGCCTACCTTGCTGCGCCAGTTTATCTGACCTTCAAAACCCTTATTTGTCATTTCTCCACCATTATACCAGCAGTAGCCGCCCTCGCCTATCGTTGCGATATATGGCTTTTCCACAAGCATATCCTTTGTGTCTTTATAGAAATAGTCTAACGATACATTCAGCTTGTTGTTAAGGAACGCTGCATCAATACCTACGTTTGTCTGATAAGTCTTTTCCCATGTCAGGTCCGGATTTGTAGTGCGGATGCGGAAAGCTCCCGGTGATAATGTTGTGCCGTCACCGTTCATATTGTATGAACCTCGGTTTAGGCTCATCAGGTATTTAGCATAGAATGCCTCATTGTCTATCAAGTCATTACCGTTCACACCGTATGAGGCACGCAGTTTCAGGTCATACAGCCAGTTGCGTGTACTTTCCATAAACGCCTCCTTGGATATTCTCCAGCCCGCTGAGAATGATGGGAACCAGTCATAGTTATGGTCGCTTGAAAGACGTGATGACGCGTCGCGGCGGATTGTGAAGGATGCGAGATATTTGTCATCCCATGTATAGTTTATCTTGCCGAATCCTGAGAACATTGAGTAGTTTGATGCCCCTGCTCCCACATTCTTGTTTGATGTCACGTTTTCAAGGTAGAGATAATTGATATCCTCGATGGCAAGACCTGTGCCATAGCCATAGAAGCTTTCATTATGATACTTCTTTGCTTCTACACCTACAAGACCCATGATTGAGTGCTTGCCAAAGTCTATATTATACTGTGCTGTATTTGTCCATACCCAGTCTGTGTTCTTGCCGGTTGACTGGGTCAGCTTGTTCACTGTATCGCGAAGCCATGCCGGTTCAAATGTCTTGTTTACCTCGCTGTAATAGTTTACACCAAAGTTTGTCTTTATGATGAGGTTTTTGATTGGCTCTATCTGCAGATACGCATTTCCGAATATGCGCCAGTACTCATGCTCATTATTTTTCTCATTCTCTATGAGGCGCATCATATTTGGAGCATCTCCCAACACATCGTTTATCTGGTCTACATATTCGCCTTCCACGTCATAAACTGCCTTTGCAGGGTGCTGCTTTACTGCATTTTCCTCTGCACCACCTGGCATATAGTGTGCTTTCCACCAGTTGATTGTCACATTTCCTCCCGCTTTCAGGCGATTATTCAGGAAGCCATAGTCTGTGCTGAAACGTGTGTTAAGTTTCTGATAGTCTGTTCCCTTTACGATACCATCATGGTCAAGCCAGCTCATTGTGAACGATGATGTCCCATTCTCTGTGCCTTTAGACAGACCTATAGTATAGGTTTGCATCAACGCCGTGCGGTGTATTTCATCTTCCCAGTCTGTACTTTGTGGCAACACGTCTGCGCCATTCAGGTTCTTGTATGCCTGAAGCTGTGCTGTTGCTCCTGTGCCATATACTGATGACTGTGGAGTTGCACCATTATGTGCATACTTATAGGCACTCCAATAAACGTCACCCCACTGATACGCATCAAGAAGGTCAAGACCGCTGTTATATGTCTGAAGGCTCAGTGTGGCGTCGAATGTCACGCGTGCCTCTCCCTTTTTGGCACGTTTTGTTGTGATAATGATTACGCCGTTTGCCGCCTGAGCTCCATAGATAGACGCTGACGCTGCATCTTTCAGCACTTGGATTGACTCCACGTCATTGCTATTGATTATTGTTCCCGGATTGTCGCGGGTCATCACGCCGTCTATCACATATAGCGGTCCATTGGCATCACTGCGGAATGACGACGCTCCACGGATTGATGTGCTTGTGCTCAGTCCGCCGGGGGTTCCGTCTGTTGTGATTGTCATACCCGGTACCCTGCCCTGTAGTGATTGGATTACGTTTCCTGTTGGCGTATCAGTCACATCTTTCATCTTAACTACTGATACTGAACCTGTCAGGTCTGACTTCTTTTCTGAAGAATAGCCCACTACTACTATTTCATCAAGTAGTGCCGCATTTTCTTCAAGCTTGATTGTCATTGTCTCCGTTGCTGGCAATGTCTGACTCTTATAGCCAACATAAGACACAACGATACTTGAGCCTTTTGGTACTGATAAGGTAAAATTACCATCAAGGTCTGTTGATACTCCCACAGAACCCTTCTTCTCTGAAATCACACTCGCACCTATCAGTGGTTCGTCATCTGTCGCTGATACCACTGTTCCGTGCACTGTGATGTTTTGTGCATTCACCGCTATCCCAATTATCATTAGCAGCAGTGTTGTTAGGAACGTTTTTTTCATGATTGTTTTTTGTTTTGTTAAGGATTTATAAAAACTTTCTGCTGCAAAGTTATAAATACTTGATTCTATTATATATAACTGTTGTTGCATCTACTAT
>CALYOL010000138.1 GCA_945231345.1 uncultured Porphyromonadaceae bacterium | reverse complement strand
TCATTGCACCGTTTATGCCCACAGTAGCAACCGCTATGCCCGGAGGCATCTGTACTATTGACAGCAATGCGTCGCGACCCTCAAGGGATGAATTAATAGGTATTCCTATCACCGGCACCGGTGTCAATGCGGCAATTACGCCGGGCAGAGCTGCCGCCATGCCTGCAGCGGCTATTATCACCTTTATGCCACGTCCTGCTGCGTTGCGTGAAAATTCTTCCACTTCGCGTGGGGTGCGGTGTGCAGAGAGTGCGTTCATCTCAAAGGGTATCTCCATTTGGTCCAGAAAGTTGGCTGCCTTTTCAAGAATTGGCAGGTCTGAAGTGCTACCCATAATGATGCTTACTAATGGTTTCATTTATATTGCTTATTTTGGTTAGTAAAATAGTGATAACAAAATTATGCATACCGCTCCGTTTGCCACCCCGGCAATTACCTGCATTGGGGTATGCAAGCCAAGTGCCACGCGCGAGGTTCCAACAAGACCTGTAATTATGACTGCTGCATAAAGCATGGGCATTCCGCCAAATATCAGCAGTTGTGAGTGATACAGCAGATATACAAATGCCGTAAAGCCCCCCATTGCAGCAGCATGTGCACTGATTTTCCACCACCTGTTTATCACGAGTGTTACCAGTACTGCAAGTCCGCCTCCTACGGCAAACATTGTCAGCCATATTGGTGAGTGAACAGAGTTTAGATATACAGCCAAGGATGAGTAGCACACTACTGCGCATAAATAAGGAACGAGCCTTTCGGTGCGCTCTGCGAGTCCGATGCTGTTCACTGCCTTTACTCTATAAAGTGCCACTATCAGCAACATTGGCAGGACTGCTGTCAATAAAAATGTCACCCCTGCAACTGTCAGTTTTGTTGAATCAGGCACTACAAACAGTATTGACAGCCACAATGCCATCAGTATTGCATACGTAGGCACTAAAAATGGTGAAAACACTGTGGATATTATTCGTGCAAGTCTTATATACATATTTGTTTCGCTTTATTATTTAGTTTAGAGTAGGGGAGGTGACTCAAATTTCTTTTCGGAGCCGTGCCACAGGAATGCCAACTTTTTCGCGGTATTTCGACACGGTACGTCTTGCAAGCGAGTAGCCCTTAGCATTCAGCGCAGCAGTGATTGCCTCGTCGCTAAGCGGTTTGCGTTTGCTCTCCTCGGAAATAATCTTCTTTATGGCTTCGATAATCTCGTGTGACGAAGCATCCTCTTCATCGTTTACCTTTTCACTGAAAAATTTCTTAAGAGGAAATACACCATAGGGTGTACTGACGTATTTTGCTGCCGTTGCGCGCGAGATTACAGACAGGTCATCACCCGTAATAGCTGCAATGTCGCGCAATACCATTGGTCGCAACGTACCCATGTCTCCGGTGAGGAAAAATGCCCGCTGAATTTTCACTATCGCACTCATTACGCGGAATAGTGTCTCTTGGCGTGTTGACAGCATACGGATAAACATTTGTGCTTCGTCGCGCCGCTGCCTGATAAAAGCCATTGCGTCACGCTGCTTTCGGTCTTTTTTGAAATCTTCTTCTTTAGGATTTTCCGCAAATGTCGCCTCTATTTGTAATTCAGGGATATTATTCAGCAGAGTCAAAACTATTTCATCGCCATCTACGTCGATATTGAAGTCCGGCACTATATGCCTGGAGCCGTCTTCAAGTCCTCCTGATGTGAGTTGTGACGCCGGCTTCGGATTAAGTCCTCGTATCACTTCAAGTGCTTCTTTAATTTCATCGGGTGAAACCTCAAGTGCAGTAGCGAGTTTGTCAAAATGCTTTTTGGAAAACAGGTCGAAATAGTCTGCTATTATTTCATTAGCCATGATTATTTCTACCGTTTTATCCTCCTCCATCATGCGCTGAATTTGTAGTAGAAGGCAGTCGCGTAGGTCTACAGCTGCTATTCCAGCCGGGTCGAATGTGCGGATTAGTTTCCACACATCTTTCACCTCGTCAACAGTTACGTCAAGCCCTGTCTGCATTTCAATATCCTCCGTTATGGAGCGCATATCGCGAGCCATATATCCATTATCGTCTATATTGCCTATTATATAGTTTGCGATTGTTTCTTGTCGTGGTGAGACCTCTCGCTCATTGAGTTGTTCAGTGAGGGTATCTATCATAGTGCCGTCTGTAGCCACGACCGTTGGCTCTACATAGTCGTCAGGGTCGTATGTGCCATTGTTGGATTTGCGTAGATAGTAGGGGATGTCGTCATCGTCTCCATAGTCGGCTCTCTGCATATCTTCGGCGCTTTCCTTATAGTCGTCTTCCTGATGACTGTCGTCCTCAGAGGGCTTTTCATCTTTATTCTCTGCCACTTCAAGGGCTGGCAGCTCCTCAAGCGCACGCTTTACCTCCTCCTCGACTTCTATAGCGTTCATTTCGAGAAGACGGCCTACGCCAACTTGCATAGGCAACAGGCGTTGCGTCTGTATTTGCTCAGTATCTATTTTCTGCGCCTCAATCATACTGCAAAGTTACTCTTATCTCACTAATTGACAAAATAAACAAGCTAAAAAATTGCTAAAATGACCCGTATTTCATTTTATTTTGTAACTTTGCACCACTTAGCTAAACTTCACTATATGGACAAGATGACTAAAGAGCAACGGCACAAATGTATGTCTGCTATAAAGAGCAGGGATACTAAGCCTGAACTCATTGTCAGAAAATATCTGTTCAGACTTGGATTTCGCTACAGGCTAAATCATTCGCGCCTTCCGGGACATCCCGACATCGTACTCAGAAAATATCGCACTGTCGTCTTTGTGAACGGTTGTTTCTGGCACGGTCATGAAGGCTGCAATTTATATTCCATGCCTAAAACCAACACCGAATTTTGGAAAAACAAAATTCAGAGAAACATTCAGCGAGACCGTGAAGAGCGCCTTAAACTGGCTTCCATGGGGTGGCATAGCATTACTATATGGGAATGTCAGCTAAAGCCAGCACATCGGGCTCAGACTCTCGCTTCACTCGTATTTACTCTCAGTCAGACTTTCCTAAGTATAAATAAGCCCAAAAAGGAATACCGTCTCAATGACCCGGATATACAAATTGCCGCCGAGAAGGAAAATCCTTACTCAAGCGGCAATGTATGATGAGTTTCAAGTCAACTTAATCGTTAAGCTTATGGATGACGAGTCCTGAGCGCAATTTCGGTTCAAACCAAGTCGTTTTCGGAGGCATTATGTTGCCGGAGTCTGCGATATCCATCAGCTGCTTCATTGACACAGGATAAAGCGCAAGAGCAACCTTCATTTCACCGCTGTCCACTCGGCGTTTCAGTTCTCCAAGTCCTCGTATGCCGCCTACAAAGTCAATTCGCTTGTCAGAGCGGAGGTCGGTAATGCCAAGAATATCGCGCAGTATCAGGTCACTGGAAATAGTCACGTCAAGCACGCCAATAGGGTCTGCGTCATTATACCTTCCGGGTTTTGCGGTGAGTGAATACCATTTGCCTTCAAGATATAGAGAGAAATTGTGCAGACTGCATGGAGTATATATTTCAGTACCCTTTTCTTCTACGTCAAAATTCTCCCGTATTTTATCCAGGAACTGCTCTGCTGAGAGTCCGTTGAGGTCTTTTACTACTCGGTTATAGTCTATGATTTTCAGGTGAGAAGCAGGGAATGCCACTGCGAGGAAATAATTGTATTCCTCATCGCCTGTATGGTTTGGATTAGCCTTAGCCTTTTCGTTACCAACAAGTGCGGCGGCAGCTGTGCGGTGGTGTCCGTCTGCAATGTAGAGATATGGGATTTTTGCAAATTCTTCTGTGATAGTGTTAATCATCTTTTCATCGCTGATTACCCAGAAGTGATGTCCGAATCCGTCTTCTGCCACAAAGTCATATTCAGGCTTCTCCGCTGTCACGGTTTTGATGATGTTGTCCAGCACTTCATTGTCCGGAAAGGCGAAGAATACAGGCTCCACGTTGGCATTGTTTATCCTGACGTGTTTCATGCGGTCTTCTTCCTTGTCACGGCGTGTCAGCTCATGTTTCTTGATTTTGCCTGTCATGTAGTCATCTACATTGGCTGCAATCACTATGCCATACTGTGTGCGTCCGTTCATTGTCTGAGCATAGATATAATAATGCTCTTTCTCGTCTTGTACAAGCCAGCCGTTGTTCTGAAACGCCTTGAAGTTTTCTACAGCCTTGTCATATACCTTAGGGTCATGCTCGTCTGTACCAGGCTCAAAGTCTATTTCAGGCTTTATGATGTGATAGAGTGATTTTTCATTGCCTTCTGCCTCTTTGCGAGCCTCTTCAGAGTTCAGTACGTCATATGGGCGGGAAGCAACCTTTGTCACTAAGTCTTGCGGCGGTCTTACACCGCGGAAAGGTTTTATTTTTGCCATGGTTGTTTAGGGTTAGTATTTATTGTATTTATGTTAATTAGTGTTTACGTACTATTGTCTGTTTGCGGTCAGGACCTACCGATACTATGGCTATTGGGGTAGCAAGTTCTGTCTCAAGGAACTTTATGTAATTCACAAAGTTCTCTGGAAACTCATCTTCAGATTTTACACCTGTCAAATCGCAGTTCCAGCCTGGGAGCGTTTTGTATATTGGTTTGATTTTGCTGTCATCAACATCAAACGGGAAGCGGTCTGTCCTCTTGCCGTCGATTTCATAAGCTACACACGCTTTTACCTCCTCAAATCCGTCAAGAACATCGCTCTTCATCATTATCAGCTGTGTCACACCATTGAGCATAATAGAATATTTTAGCGCAACAAGGTCTATCCAGCCGCATCGGCGTTCACGTCCTGTCACTGCACCATATTCATGACCTATATCGCGGATTTTCTGACCTGTCTCATCGTGAAGCTCTGTCGGAAATGGACCACTGCCCACTCGTGTGCAATATGCCTTGAAAATGCCGAATACATCACCAATTTAATTAGGCGCCACACCAAGGCCGGAGCATGCGCCGGCGCAGATAGTATTTGACGACGTGACAAACGG
>CALYOL010000137.1 GCA_945231345.1 uncultured Porphyromonadaceae bacterium | reverse complement strand
ACGAAGACGCTGACTCTGTCCCCGAAATCATTTTCCTTGACTTCAAGTGCACATCGGGCGCACAGCAAGACCTCAACAAAGGACTTACTTTCACGTCTTCACAGCCTCTCAAATCATTTAATCGCAGCGGTATACACCTTGAAATATTGCGCGACACTACTTGGACCGCTCTCAGAGCTCCGGAAATCATCAACGACACCATTTATAGCCCACTTGCTTTTAAGGCGGCTTATAAATGGGAAGAAGGCGCAAAATACCGCCTAACCGTCGACTCTGCCGCTATCACAGGCATATATGGCAACTGGAACAAGCCCATTAAGCATGAATTTACCGTAAAAACCATTGAGGACTACGCTACCGCATCATTCGTAATCCCAACTTCTATACATAATTTCATCGTTGAGCTCCTTAACGGAAGCGACCAGACCGTCAGACAGGTTCGCGCAGACGATGGTGTAGCGGTTTTCGACTTTGTAGACCCCGGGAAATACTACGCTCGCGGATTTATCGACGCTAACGGAAATGGTATTTGGGACACCGGAAATATCTCTAAAAAATTGCAGCCGGAGGAAGTATATTACTTCCCCAAAAAACTCGAACTCAAG
Organism: uncultured Porphyromonadaceae bacterium; assembly: GCA_945231345.1. Lineage (GTDB taxonomy): Bacteria > Bacteroidota > Bacteroidia > Bacteroidales > Muribaculaceae > CAJUPY01. The sequence goes on along the minus strand of CALYOL010000137.1, from coordinate 4,400 downwards.
AAAAACTGGGAGGTTGAGCAGCAGTGGGACCCTTACGAAATCGCTTTAGACCTTCAGAAACCGGTTGAAATCAAGAAAAACAAGCCTAAAAAGAAGAAAGGCGAGGAAGAGAAAAAGACCGACGAAGAGGAGGAGGAAGACGACTGGGCTAACCCTAACTATAATCCCAACAACCCTTACGGAAACTCCGGCAACAACAATAACAACAGCAGCCTGAGAAACATGGGCGGCGGATTTAAGACAAACCGATAATCCTCTGTCGGATACCATTTTAACCACTAAACAATGGATAATACACCACTAAATAAAGAACTTATCAGCGACACCTCTAAGTGGAGGCTTTACCTCCGCATTGCAAAAAATGCGGCAGATGTGATGCTGTATAATCCCATTGAGGACAATTCACTGATTTACAGAAAAATATCTCTTGACAGCAGCGACAATGAAACCTATTTCAAATCGCTCGAAAACGCTGTTTACGACAATCCGCTCCTGCTGTCTGATTTTGCCAAAATTTCCATCCTCGTCGAGGATTTCTGCTACCTCCTAATCCCGGAATGTGTCACAGACACTGAGCTTCAGGAAAGCCTTTTCGCAAAAGCTAACACCGGCTATTCTGCCGACGAGACTGAAATCATAGCAGACGACATTTCACAGCTCCACGCCCGCATGCTTTTCGCCCTTCCTCACAAGGTAGTAGGCTTCTTGCGCCGCGCTTTCGTAAATCCACAGATTTTCCACCACCAGACTCCGCTCCTTAGGTATTTCGCCGACCGTCGCCGGCACGGAAACAACGCCAAAATGTTTGTCCACCTCAGAGAAAAGTCATTAGACGTAATGGTCTATGGAAACGAAGGACTACGAATGGCTAACACTTTCCGTTTCAGCAATATAGACGATGCTGTATATTACATCCTCGCTATTCGTCAAGACATGGAGCTAAACCCCGAGGCTGACGAACTACTCATAAGCGGTGATGCCGCGCTACGTCGCAAAATCACTGAGACACTGAAGAAATTCATCACACATGTGATGCCCGTTATATTCCCAGGCATCATGTTCCGTGCAGGAAAAAACGCACTTTCCGTTCCATTTGACCTAATTGTAATGCCACTATGCGAATAATCAGAGGTAAATACGGCAGACGAAGATTTGACGTCCCGAAAAACATCACAGCAAGACCCACCACAGACTTTGCGCGTGAAAACATCTTTAACGTTATCGAAAACCTCATCGACTTCGACGACGAGCCTGTCGCACTCGACCTTTTCGCCGGAACTGGTGCTATTACTTTCGAATTTCTCTCACGAGGTTGCAGCAGCGTGACTGCCGTTGAAAAAGCTAACGTGCAGTCTGCTTTCATCCGTAAAGTCGCCGCTGAACTCGGCGCGGACAATCTTAACCTCATTAAAGGCGACGCACTGAAATATGCCGCCACTTCCAGCCGTAAGTTCGACATCATTTTCGCGGACCCTCCTTACGACCTGCCCGAATTTGAAAAAGTAGCACACACCGTGCTTAATTCCGACATGGTGAAGCCTAACACCATTTTTATCCTTGAGCACTCAAAGGCTTACGACTTCTCCTCGCTCCCTCACTTCTCTGAACACCGAGTTTACGGCTCTGTTAATTTCTCAATATTTGACTTCAGCAAATAGCGGAATATGGAAAAATTCCTGCAATACGTTTGGCAAAACCGTCTGTGGATGCCTTTATCACTCTCCACTACCGACGGGCTACCGGTCAAGGTCTTAGACCCCGGCTGGCTAAACAAAGACGCAGGTCCAGACTTCTTCAACGCTAAAATAATCATCGGAGAACAAGAATGGGTCGGTAATATCGAAGTCCACGTCAAAGCTTCTGACTGGTACCGACATTCTCACCAATTCGACAGACTATACGACTCCGTTATTCTTCATGTCGTCAGTGAAGACGACGCAACCGTTACTCGACTTAACGGGCTCCCCGTGCCACAAGTCGTTGTAAAATGCACCGAGCAGACTGCGGAAATGTATGACAAGCTTGAAAAGGCTGGAGAACTTGACCTCATTTGCGCTTCCACTATCCCAAACATCCCGTCTATTTACCTCACAGACTGGGTTGATTCGCTCGGTTTTGAACGAATTTACGAAAAAGTGGAACGCTTTCAGCGACACCTCGCTAATTTTTACAACGACTGGGAACAAGCTCTTTACGTCACTCTCGCGCGAGCCCTCGGATTCGGGCACAATGGCGAAATGCTCGAGCGTGTCGCTAAATCGCTCCCACTAAACATTTTAGGCAAGCACCGCGACAATCTCCTCTCTCTCGAAGCCATGTTTTTAGGGCAGGCGGCTCTCCTGCCCGACGTCAGTCCTGAGCCATACGTGCAGCAGATGATTGACGAATACAAATTTATGGCTGTAAAATTCTCCCTCCGGCAGCCGGAAGGCATTGCTTGGCAGATGGGTCGCATGAGACCACAAAACCTCCCTTACCGACGACTTGCTGTCCTTGCAGCTCTCATAAACCGCGAGCCAAGACTCTTCAGCAGAATTATGGACTGTCGCTCAATGGAAGACTTGCGAGAAATTTTTCGATTTGACCTCACCGGATACTGGGCCACCGCTTCAAGCGTTTATTCACACACCGGGCTTTCTCCTCTTTCCCTCAGCGACTCATCTATCGACGTTATCATCATCAACGTCGTCGCTCCCCTTTTCTACGCATACGGCGAATACACAGGCTCACGCGAATACACCGAGCGTGCTGTCGACCTCCTTAACTTGCTTTCTCCTGAGCATAACTCCATCGTTTCCATGTTCACCCGGGCGGGAATTAAATGCTCTTCCGCTTTTCATTCACAGGCACTTATTAGGCTCCGACGCTCTTACTGCGAACAGCGTAAATGCCTATACTGCCGCATCGGACACCTCATGATGAAAGCTACTACTAAAAACAACCAATCATAGCTCCACTTATTATTCCCAAACACACATTAACGCTTAACAGGCTATAAATATGGAAATTTTTACGTAATTTGTTTGCAGTGTGAAAAACTTTTTGTAGTTTTGCGACACGAAAATAAATTCACAATATTCAAACATATTTTTTGATATGAAAAAACATAATTTTTATGCTGGCCCTTCTATCTTGAGTGAGTACACTATCAAGAATACTGCCGATGCTGTGCTTAACTTTGCTGATATGGGACTTTCACTCCTCGAAATCTCTCACCGTAGCAAACAATTTCAGGCCGTCATCGATGAAGCTTCTGCCCTCGTAAAAGAATTGCTCGAAATTCCTGAGGGATACCACGTCCTTTTCCTCGGTGGGGGCGCAAGCATGCAATTCTGCATGGTGCCTTTCAACCTTCTCGAAACTAAAGCTGCATATCTCGACACCGGCGTTTGGGCTCACAAAGCTATAAAGGAAGCCAAACTTTTCGGAGAAGTTGATGTCGTCGCTTCTTCTGAAGACAAAAACTACACATATATCCCGAAAAACTTCTCTGTGCCACAAGACGTTGATTACTTCCACTATACTACAAACAACACTATCTACGGTACTGAAATCCGTAAAGACCCGGATACCGGAAAAGTAAGACTCGTGGCAGACATGTCTTCCGACATCTTCTCTCGACCTATCGACGTCTCTAAATACGACGTAATTTACGCCGGTGCACAGAAAAACCTCGCTCCTGCAGGTGTTACTATCGTTATCGTGCGTGAAGACGCTCTCGGAAAAGTTTCACGCGCTATCCCTACTATGCTTAACTACAAGACTCATGTAGACAAAGGCTCTATGTTCAACACCCCTCCGGTGCTGCCTATCTTCTCTGCACTTCAGACTCTTAAATACTACAAGATGCTCGGTGGTATTCGCGAAATTGAAAAGGTTGACATCGCAAAGGCGGCAAAACTCTACGAAGCAATCGACGCAAGCCGCATTTTCGTCGCTACTGTGCCTGAACACGATGACCGCTCTATCATGAACGTTTGCTTCGTTATGAAACCGGAATACGCAGAACTCGAAAAAGAATTTGTCGACTTCGCTACTGCACAGGGCATGGTTGGTATTAAAGGACACCGCTCTGTCGGAGGTTTCCGCGCTTCTCTTTACAACGCACTCCCTATGGAAAGCGTAGACGCGCTCGTAGCTTGCATGAAAGAATTTGAAGCTAAACACTAATCCATTACAAATATGAAAGTTTTAGTCGCTACTGAAAAACCTTTCGCTGCCGTCGCTGTCGACGGCATTAAAAAGGTAATAGATGAGGCTGGATACGAACTCGCTCTCCTCGAAAAATATACAGCCAAGGCTGACCTCCTCGAGGCTGTCGCTGACGCTGACGCACTGATTATCCGCTCTGACAAAGTCGATAACGAAGTCCTCGACGCCGCTAAAAATCTTAAAATCGT
>CALYOL010000136.1 GCA_945231345.1 uncultured Porphyromonadaceae bacterium | reverse complement strand
TGATTGCTCATAAAAGTTTTACCGGACAGCGATAGGTTACTTTATTATCACCTTCTTTACTGCCATGCTCTTGCCGTCTGATACGCGGACTATTGCCACGCCGGTGTATCCGAGAGTGATGGCAGCACTGCCGTTGATGCGTTCAGTCCGTATAATTCTGCCGTCAATGCCTGAAATCACCACGTCAGCCTGTGCGGGAGCATTTACTACTACCGTCTTGCCTATTGTAGTGATGCTGATAGCGCTGCTGTCTTCAGCAATCGCTTCAACGCCGCCGGACTCGCCGCCCATAGGAGCGCGTGCGCTGTTTATCACTTCACCGGTGTTGCCGTCGATAAGGATACAGGTCACTTTTACGTTGTTTACGTCTGTCACATATGGAGCGTCACTGCCAAGGCTTATCATCAACGAGCCGGTGTAAATCTCACTGTCTACAACATCTGCCGGAATAAGTCCTGCAATACCATTGTAGCTGCCGTTTGGATAGAGTGCGCAAGCCACGTCGTTGAAAATATACGGTGAAATCACTTTCTTGCCATACAGTCCTCCACTACGCCACTCGCCAAGGTCTTCGTCGTTGCTTTCATAGAAGCCGTTCATCTGATAGCCCTTAAGATTGTCTTCTGTCACAACAAAGAACAGGCTGTAGTTTGTATCTGCCTTAGACACAGCGAAAGTAACGTCGTAATCAACCTTGATGGCATTGTAGCTCTGGTCGTAATCAACTGCAATGTCCACCTGCCCGATGCGAGCCTTGGAGATTTCCTCCGCCACAACGTCAAGCCACAACGGCTCGCTATATCCTGTGTAAACGTAGTTTTGAACACCGTCTTCCATTATGTATGCCATTGGCGAATATGTAGTGGCATAGCGTTGGATTTTTGCTAATGGCGCGCCCATCAGTCCGAGGAAATACTGTGAGTAGTCTGTCATTCCGTATTCGTAAGAGTCGCCTGTATATGTGTGGTAGCAAAGAGGAATGAAGTTGTCACCGTAAATTTCACTCATTTTTTCTATCATCAAGTGTCCCAGCGGACAGTTTTGGCATGCTTGCCCTGTTTCTTCCTCCAGGATAACTCTTGTCACCGGTTTGAATGATAGGTTGTCAATCTTAGAGGTGAAAGTAGAGCTTGCGCTGCCGTCGAGCTCGGCATACACTGAGAAAATATTTTCAGAACCAATGGTGAGTGGCAGTGGCTTAGAGAATGTGAAGTCGTAGCTTTGGTCTGCATTGATTGTCACATTGTCTGCATTGATTTCGTCTATCAACTTGCCCTCGCCGTCATTAAGCTGAAGTTTTACGGTATTGTATGTCACAAGCGGATTTGTCACAATGATACTGCCCTTTACTTCTTGCTCCGTAGCCTTGATAGTGGATTCAGGGATACCTCGGAGAGCGATGTTAAAGTCTGAGTCGTGAGTCACCATTACGTTAGTGACAAAGATTGCGCTCTGGTTTTCATTCTCATTTACGAAACAGATGTAAATCTTCTTTCTTGCGTATGCAGAGAGGTCGTAAGAATAGTCTTGCCAGTCACCGTTAAGCTGACCTTCATAATCGCCTGGGGAGAGAGTCTCCTCAAGGATAAGGTCTGAATACTGCTTGAAATTCTGCATATCGCTGCTGTTGAGGTCGTTATAAACCACGTCTGAAGCATATACATAAACTTTCAACACGTCGGTGCTGCTGTTCTTGTAACTTTGTGCCTGAAATTCAAGTCGGCACTTTTCGTCAGGGATGTATAGCTGAGGAGTTACCATCCAGTCGTCAGACTTACCTGCCGGGTCATACATAGAGTGAGACATTGCGCACATGTTAGAGAGGTCGTCGTCTGCCGCACGCCACCATGCAGTGCCGTCTGCTACAAAGCCCATGCCCTTCATGTCTTCATTAGGCTCATTTTGGTCGCCGTCATAAAGCATCATGTTGCCGAGTCCACCATAGAATGTCTCGATGTAAATATGTGTGTCGTCTGAAATGATAGTGCGTTCATATGTACCGTTGTACTTAAATGTCAATTCATCGTTTTTGCAAAATCCGCTGAGGTCTGTCACAGAGCCGGCAGGAATGACAACCTTATATGTGTTGCCCAGATATAAATACTGCGTTGCTGTAGGATAAATCATCACCTGGTTTGCAGTAGATTCTGTAGTTCCGGCAAGGATATTAAGAGTGCAAGCAGGCTCAGTTTCATCGTTTTTGTATAGATACGCTTCGCCGACAGTGCCTTTTTTCACTTGAGTGTCAAAAGTGACCACAATCGGGTTTGTGGTCATGCTCAGGTGACCTACATCGCTCTTGTCTGCCGGGGAAATGTCTTTCACGGCAAGTGTGCCGCTGCCATAGCCGATGTATTCGATATTGAAGGCATCGTTTGTCTTGGTTTCATCGCCTGCGACTCCGATGGCTCCGGCTGGGATTTCAACTGTATATTTCTTGCCCTGCTCAAGCTCGTACGTACGGAAATTCAGCTCTATCACCTTGCTATTTGAAGTGCTTGTAGCAAACTTGATAGCTGTTTTCACTACATTTCCGCTTTCATCTTTCAGAGAGATTTTAGACTTGTCTGCGAGAGCGGTGACATTTCGTGTGAAAGTGATGGTTATTGCAGAGACACTGTTTAGCGTAACGCCTGATGCGGGAGAAACACTGTAAGTGTTAAGCAGATTTACCTTCTTGCAAGCATTTGCGATGTTCTCATCAAAGCGGTAGATGATGTTTTCAGTCGTGTTTGAAGCGTGGGCGCAGATATATCTGCCGTCGCCTGAGTAGCCAGCTGGAGTACCTGTGTTGTCATATCCTATTTTGGTATAGAAATTCACGCCATAGTGATATTTCAGCACTTCGTCAAGTGCATACCAGTACCCTCCGGAGAATACGTAAATAGAGCGGTATGGATTGACAGAAGGAGAACCGCTGACGATATTTCCGTCGTTATCGATAGAGATGATGCCCTTGTCGTAGCTGTCTGATTCATTGAATGTCTCAAGCACGCCGGTCTCAAGGTTTTTGCGGAATGGGTATTCACTGTCTGAAGTAGTCCAGATAGTACCTGCCACCCACTTTCCGTTAGGGCTGATGTTAATGCCGCTAAGAGAGTATGCTCCGTCTACAACAGGAGTGAACTTGTTGGTGCCGGCATCGTAAGTAAATGCTATCGGGTCCCATGTCTTGTTTGTGCGGTCATATACAAAGTACATGATGTCCATAGGATAGCTGAAGCTCACGCAACCCACTATGTAGCGAGCGTCCTCAGAAATGGCGGTGAGTCGTGTCATTCCTTGATATGTTCCGCTCATGTCTACTTTCGGCAGTCCTTCAAGTGTAACGGTTTTTCCGGTCTCGAGGTCCCACATTGTAGGGATTTCCTCAAGAAGCTGTCCGCCAATGTCTCCAATAGCATATTTACCGTCGCCGGTGATAGCGCGTGCATGTCCGCCGGTAGCGGTGAGTGTAGTCTTAAGCGTAGTCCACTTGTTGTCGGCTTTAGTCCACACAGCCGGCTTTCCGTCGTAGCATCCTACGACTTTAGTACCGTCGTTATTGACATCACAAGCCCAGCATTCGCCTATCTGCTCGTTTTCGCTATCAGTGAGAAGTTCTGTGACCTCTGCAGTGAGCATATTGACAAGTTTAGGATACTTGTATGCAGACGAGGCGGCATCAACACCGTATGCTGTAGCCCACAATCCATTGTCTGACATACCTCTAAACACTGAGCCGTCGCCAAATTCAATCTTTTCCATGCTGACTGTCGGTGACGACTGAGCAGACGCCGTAATTCCGCCAAGAACCAGCAGCGCCGCGAGTAGTGAGTAAACAAAATTTTTATTTTTCATATGAAAATTTGTGTGAAAAATGGTATTATTTTGCTGCAAAGTTACGTTTTATTTATCAGTTGGCAAAATATTGTAAACAAAGTTTTTGCATATTTAATAATAATTCGTAAATTTGCATCGCAAAAGGACTGTATTAGTGAATTTGCAGCGTATAAAACAGTTGATAATAACCATAAATTTCTATAAGACAATGAAATCACTAAAGTATTTTCTCCTCTCCCTGCTTCTCGCGGTCAGCGCAAGTGCATTCGCTCAGCTCCCGTCTGTAAAGCTAAAAAACATCGACGGTAAAGTAGTAAACACCGCAAACCTAAGCAATGGTGGAAAGCCTTTTGTAATCAGCTTTTTCGCTACCTGGTGCAAGCCTTGCCTGCGTGAGCTGAAAGCTATCCACGAGGTATACCCGGACTGGCAGGCAGAGACCGGAGTAAAACTAATTGCAGTGTCTATAGACCAGGCTCAAAACGCAAACAAGGTTAAGCCGCTCGTTGATAGCGAAGAATGGGAATATGAAGTACTCCTCGACCCTAACAGCGACTTTATGCGCGCCATGAACGTGAGAAACGTGCCCCACCTCTTCATCATCGACGGTGAAGGAAACATAGCATATTCTCATAGCGGATATACCGACGGAGGCGAAAAAGAAGTCCTCGCAAAAATCAAGGAAATCTCCGCAAAGGGCAAGAAAAGCGGCGCGAAAAAAGCAGCCGGCAAGAAGGCTAAAGGCAGTGGCTGCGGTAACTGCGGCGGTTGCGGTAAGAAGAAATAATCCTGAAACTCTCAAACTCTGAAATGAAAAAGCTTTTCACACTCGCAGCCCTATGTGCTATCACCGCCATCCCAGCTATCGCACAAGACGACAGCAATAAGGTGGCTGTGCATGGTAGCATACAGAGCGATATCCTTATCCCACAAGAAGATGAGAAAATCAACACCGGGGCGTATGACGACTGGGGATTGACAAACACATATCTTGACCTGGGCATTTACAGCAAATACATCGACGCTGGCGGACGTTTCGAATTTATGGAATATCCTCTCCCCGGCTTTGAACCTGACTTCAAGGGATGGGGCGTTCCTCACGTATATGTGAAGCTGAAACTGCCAAAACAGGGACTTGACCTCACTCTCGGCGATTTTTACGACCAGTTTGGCAGCGGACTCATTTTCCGCACTTA
>CALYOL010000135.1 GCA_945231345.1 uncultured Porphyromonadaceae bacterium | reverse complement strand
ATTAGTCAAGAGCAACAGCGCTTACAACAGAACGCTCTTTGCTGTCAGATGGCTTTATAGTCTGATTTCCGTTAATGAGCATGCAAGAAGAGCCTCCACCGTCGAGGTTAAGAGCTTCGTTACAGCCGAGGAAAATCATGAAGTTAGCAACGTCCTCAAGTGTCATACCCGGAATGCCGGAAGTCATGCCGTCGCCTTCGCAAACGAAGTAAATAATCTTGTTGTTAGCGGCGTCAATACCGATAGCGGTACGAGGGCGATTGTCGGTAGGATTGATGAGGAGGTATTCGTCTTCGTAAGAGTTGATGACTTTGCTGTCGAGGACAAGAACAGGGCCGCCACCGATAGCAGTCTGTGCGGCAAATTCCTGTGCGCCTTCAGGGTAAGTCATGTCAGGAACACGACCGTTTTCAAGAGGCATAGAAGTAGGATACCAGATAGTCTGACCTGGAACAGTTGTCCAAACCCAGCCTGTGAAGAATGAGCCGTCTTCACGCTGAGCGAAAGTGCCGCGCGGCATATAATACCAAGTATCAGTCCAGTCAGGGCTGTCAACTTGCACGTTAGGGCAAACGATTTCGCCATCACGGCAGATGAGGCTCAGTGAAGCGCCGTCCCAGAAAAATCCGCCGTTAATGATGATAGCGTGAGGTTCAGCGGCATAAAATTCAGAAGGAGTGTTGTAACCTTCAGCTTCGCCGAGGACAGAGAATTTGGCCTTGTCCATGTCAGCGACAGCGATGAAAGCCTTAATCTCCTTACCTTCAAATTCCTGCTGATAAGTGTAAACGCCCATGTATTCAGGAAGAGAAGCGGAAGAAAGCCCTTCGTAAGTGTCCTTGACGTCGATGCAGCCAAGCTCAACGTAAGGGTCAGCTACAGGTTCAGGCTCCGGTTCGGGTTCGGGTTCCGGCTGAGGGTTGTTTTGGCTCCAATCCCACCACTGAATGTCACCTTCACCCTCACCGCAAGAGGTAAAAGCGAAAGAAAGTGCGAGGCAAGCAGCGGGGATAGCTAAAAGTCTATTGATTTTCATTGTTTTCAAAGAATATTAGTTATTGAAGAAAAAATTTTTTGAATAGAGATTATAGAAGTTTTTTGCGCTTCTATAATCTCTATGAAAGATACTTATCTCTTGATACAGTCAGCTACATAACCGCCGATGACCTGAGAGTTGTGGTCGTAGTAGTAAATGTAGATTTTGTAACCGTCAGCACTTGGAGCGATAACAACATCGCCGGAAGCGACAGAGTAGTCGCCGAGCTGATACCATTCAATGCCCTGGTTTGTGAGTTCGAGGCAAGCGAGGTCAGTAATGTCGCTACCGGTGAACTTGCCCATGTCAGTTACATTGTAGAGGTAAAGCTGTGGACCCATACCCCAAGCCGGGAAGTGGCTGACAACGAATAGAGCGAGATAGTTGCAGTTGTTGAAAGCCTTAGAGTCAAGACAGTTCGGGTTAAGTCCCCATCCTGTAGTATCAGAGTTGAACTGACCGCTAACAGTGCCGTCAGCAGCGATGTGGCTGAGCTGGCTCGGACCGTAGTAGCTGAGGAATATACCGTCAGCAGGGTTAACAGTTCTCGGAACGACAGTGGTGAAGTTTACAGGAGCACTACCCCAAGCATATCCGGTAGCAGAAACGTCTTGTGCAACAACGTCTGCCACAACGCCACCGCGGACAATAACCATGATAAATTCTCCGGTAGCAGAAACGCCGTCGATACCTTCGTTAGTGATAGTTATGATAGCGTCACCGTCGATATTACCGATAGCCTTAATCTTAGAGCCACATGGGAATGAAGACGGGTTAGTGAAAGAGTGGAATAGGACAGGAGTGTCCTCAACGCCATTGCTGCGGAAGATATTAAGAGTTTCACCACCATTAGCCTTGTTTACGATGAGGAGGTGTTCAGCTTCGTCGTTAGTGATACTACCGGCAACTGCTGCGCCAAGCTTTATTTCGCCAAGCTTAGCACCGGAGATACCGTTGATGTAGATAGGAGTAGAGCCGTCGCCTGCGCAGATTACTACTTTGCCTTTGAGGGCAGCGATAGTAGGACCAACTAAAACATTGTAAGCCGGCATACCGAGGTTAGAAACAGGGTCCATGTTGAAGAGCTGTTCTACGCTGTTCTTGTCAAATCCGAAGTCGATTTTCTCAGGCACTTCCTTGACAACGGTGTATTCAGCCTTAGTCACGCCGTCGTGAGCAGTGACAGTGAATACCATAGGCTCATTGTAGTTGTGAGCTTCAGCAGGGTCAGGGCTGATAGTAGCGTGAGCGGAAACTTCAGCAGTAGCGAGAGCCTCAGAGAGGTCATCAGCAGAGATGACAGAAACTTTCTTAGAGCTCTTGTCGATAACGCCGCTGAGTTCAACCGGGCTTGTGATGTTGAAAGCGGTGAGTTCGCAGGCGTTAGACTTAACGCGCTCGCCGGTGATGACGATGTTTGTCTTTTTTCCTTGAGCGTCAGTGAATACAAAGGCATTTTCCTTAGTAAGGTCAAGGACAGTGATAGCCGGCTCGATGTTGCAACCGGTAGCCATTTCAGCCTTGATTCGTACGTTAGTCATGTATTCAGTAGTTTCATTGTCGGAAGTGACAGGGTAGAAGTAAGGCACAGGGATTACGAGTCGAGCCGGAATCTCGCCTTCAGGGATGTCTAATTTTGCCATTTCCTGGTCTGTGAACGGACCGGAAGTGAAAATGGCAGAAATGCTGGTGAGCGCCTGGCGCTGCACGGTTGGAGCCACATATTCAGGACTTTCACAAGAAGTGAGCGCCAACACAACCAGAGTAAGAATATATAATAAATTCTTTTTCATAATTATCTGAAATTTAAAGTATTAGTTCCAATCTGAAATTTGAGTAATGCTCTTGTTGTTTTCCAGTTCTGATGTAGGAATAGGACAAGTGTACATTTTTTCAGGGAAGTTACGGTTTTGGTCGTCACATTCAACGTAGTAGTAAGTGAAAGAGCCGTTAGCTTCTTTTTCAATCTTAAGACCGTGAACTCGAATGCCTGTGAAAGCGGTGTGAGCGAGTTTCCAACGGCGCATATCCCAGTACCAAAGACCTTCGTAAGCGAGTTCCACTTTACGTTCCTGACGAATAGCATCCATAACGGCGCTGCCAGTAGCATTAATAGAAGGCAGTCCAACAGCAGGACGAGTGCGTACAGCATTCACCTGTTCCATAGCTTCGCTTGCGCGGTTTAGGTGATATAGAGCCTCAGCGTAGTTGAGAACAACTTCAGCGTAGCGGATAAGAGTAGCAGGCTTAGTGCAACGGCTGCTGTTTGTGAAGTAGTTAGATTCGTCAACGCGCTTGCGGAGGTAGTAGCCAGTAGTAGTTTTACCTTCGCACATATCGCCCTTCATCCATTCCATCCAACCGTCGGCACCACCAACGAAAGCCTCAATCTGTCGGTCTTTCCAGTCAGCACCGTTGTATAGAATGGTGTGAGCGAATCGAGGTTCGAGTTCAGTGTAAGGAGGAGTAGCCTGAGTACCGTCGGCAGTGTGCCATTCGCTCCAGTCAGGTTTTCCGCCTGTAGCATATTCAAAAGACTCAACCATTTCCTGAGTAGGACATCCGTAACCGCCACTTACAGGGTTAGCGTAAGCGAGCTTGTCACCTCCCGGAGAGTAGTAGCAGTCAAACTGGTGAGTCTGTGCGGTGAGGTCGAAGCAGAATTGGAAGATAGCTCCTTCGCCACCTGCAGTGAACGGAGTGTCGAGGTCGGAATAGTTCATAGAGTAACCCATAGCCATAACCTTTTCAGCAGCATCCGCAGCGTCTTGCCAGCGTTCAGCGTAAAGCATGATGCGTGAAAGGAAAGCGTAAGCAACACCAGAAGTGAGACGTCCGTTAGGAGTGATGCTGACAGGGAGATGTTCACCTGCGAAAGTGAGGTCTTCGTAGATTAGCTGATAAGCGTCAGCAGCGGTACCGGGCTCTTTGTCTTTCTGATATTCATCCATATTGTCGGTATAGATGATGAGCTTAGGATAGCGCTTAGCGAGGATAGAATAATAGTAAGCGCGGAAGAAACGAAATTCAGCCTCAACTTCTATTTTCTTGTCATCTTCGAAAGTACCATACTTTTTGAGGTTTGAGATAGCCTGGTTTGCAGTGGAAATGTATTTATACATAGTTGACCAAGCACCGAGGTAAGTGTCAACGTATCCGTTTGTGAGAGTAGAGACTCCACCGTAAGCAAATTCACTTGGAATGCGGTTAAGAGAAGTGTAGTTGTAGCCGCCATATTTGAAGAGGTCAGTTAGCGCCTCAGAGAGACCGATAGAACAGTCGCGAGTGCATCCGGTTCCGTCTCCATAACCGTTAATGAGGTTAAGGTCTTCATACATATAGTTGGCTTGCAGCTGAGCGTATTCATATTTGCTCCAAATCACTTTGTCTGACGCAGAGTCGTGAGGGTCAGTGTCAAGGAAGTCACTGCATGAGACAAACGACATAGCGGTAGCCGCGATAAAAAGACTGCCAAATATTTTAGTTTTCATTGTCTGTCAAAAAAATTAGAAAGTTAAAGTAACACCGCCCATAACAGTACGCTGCTGTGGGTAATAACCGTTGTTCACCTCCGGAGATTCAGGGTCGAATCCGGCAGGGAGGTCGTCGATAGTGAAGAGGTTAGAGCCTTCAACGTAAACGCGAAGTTTCTGTATACCAGCCTTGTTCATCCATTTAGCAGGGAAAGTGTATCCGAGCTGGCAAGATTTGAGGCGGATGTAGTCGCCCTTACGGAACCAGAAAGTAGAAGCAAGACCGTTGTCGCCACCGTGTCCTGTGTTACCGGTAGTGAGTCGTGGCATAGAGCCGTTAGGATTGTCGATGTTCCAAGCGTTAGTAACGAGGAACAGAGGAGAGTTGCCGCCTTCCTTGAAAGTCTGAGTCCAGATGGTGTTGTCGTCGTAGCCGTTGTAGTAAGTACCGGTCATAGAAACGTCGAATTTGGCGCCACCGGTAAACTGAGCGTTGATGTCGAAACCGTTCCAGTCAGCAGCGAGGTTAA